>SEDB01000073.1 GCA_004210715.1 Pedobacter sp. | reverse complement strand
GCTTAATGATTTTTGGTTTTTACGCCTGGAAAGGGGAATATGATCGGTTGCCTGAAAGCTCGGATGACATATAGTTTTTAGCGTTAATAAATCCTTAACACCGAAACTTAAAAACCAGCATTCCTTGAATGCTATGTTTATGTGGCAATAATTGGTATTTACCAAACCTTAATAATCAAGCCCACGCTCGTTTCTAACGAGCGTGTAAATAGCCTTTCTTGTTTCACGAATTTTTTAAGATAAAGTTAGGTGCATTTGCCTGTGACTAAATTTTGCTACGGAAACACAAAAGCACACATAAATACATTACAAAATCCTTAACAACAAACCTTTCAAATATTCTCCCTCTGAAAAGGAAATCCTAACCGGGTGATCTTCCGGCTGGCAGAACTGTTTAATGATTTGAACTTCTTTTCCTGCATCGAGTGCAGCCCACGCAATAATTTGCTTAAAAGTTTCGATATCTACAGCGCCAGAGCAAGAAAACGTAGCTAATAATCCACCTTTTTCTAAAAGCAACATGCCTAATCTATTTAAATCTTTATAAGCTCTTGCTGCTCTGTCTAAAGCTGAACGTGATGGGGCATATTTTGGCGGATCAAGAACGATCACATCAAATAATTCTCCAGCCTCTTTAAATGCTCTAAGTTGTTTATTTACGTCAGATTGAATAGTGGTTACTTTGTTTGAATCGAACTTATTCAGTTCCACATTTTGTTTAAGAGTTTCTACTGCCAATGCAGAACTATCCACACTTGTAACACTTGAAGCATTGTTGGCTAAACTATTTAAACTAAATCCGCCACTGTAGCTGAAACAATCCAGCACTTTTTTGCCTTTCGTGTAACTCGCTAAAATTTGTCTGTTATCGCGTTGATCGCAATAAAAACCAGACTTTTGACCTTCAGCTATATTGATGTTGTATGCAATTCCGTTCTCCTTAACTTCTAAAAATTCTGGTGGATTTTCACCCCAAAGCAAACCGTTTTCAACAGGCAAGCCTTCATGTGTACGGGCAGTGGCATCACTCTTATCAAAAATTCCTTTTGGTTGAAGTTGTGCTTTTAAAATCTCAACAATATCATTTTTTACACTTTCAATACCAGAACTTAATATCTGTAAAGATAGAAAATCAGCATATTTATCTACGATTAATCCGGGTAAGAAATCGGCTTCGCTAAAAACTAAACGGCAAGTATTGGTTTCTTCAGAAAGTATAAACTGACGTGAGGCAATGGCTTGTTTCAATCGGTTTTCATACCAATTTTTATCAATGGTTTGTGCTTCATCCCATTCTAAAAGACGAACAGCTACACGAGAATTGCTGTTGTAATATCCGTAAGCTAGAAATTCGTTATCAAATGCGAAAACTTTAACTACTTCTCCATTTGCAGGTTTGCCTTTTACTTTTTCCAATGCGCCAGAAAATACCCATGGATGTCTTTGTAATGCAGCTTTTTCTTTTCCCTTTTTTAATACGATTTCTACCATGCTGCAAAGGTAATAATTAGTTTGGAGTCTGAAGTCTTGAGTACTCGGATGCGTAACCTGGATTATTAAAATTTAGCTATGAAATTTGAAATGCTGATATAGCGCCATTCAGCTATAAAAACCTATTTCCAAGCGCCTTTTGCATCCTAACCAGTTCCGTATTTAATATTTTGGTTTCAAATTCTGTTACAGGCCTTTTGGCTTCAATCATCGAGATCAGTAATTCTGTGGCCACCTGTCCCATTTCAAAAGCTGGCTGTTTTACAGATGTTAGCGATGGGGAGAACAATTCCACTAAATTAGAATTGGTGAATCCTGCAATTGCAATTCTGTGGGCAATTTCAGGATTTGTTTTCTTCAATGCCATAATACAACCAGTGGTAAGCCTGTCGCTCGATATAAAAATGCCGTCAGGTTTATGGGGTATAAGTTCCTGAACGGCTGTTTCCAGTTCAGCATTGTGCATACCTCCGTGCTGACAATATTTAACAAGTTCAGGCTTAAATTCTATATGATATTTTGCCAGAGCTGCCTGATAGCCTTTCAACCGTTCTTTGGTAATGGAAAGATTTTCAGAATTGGTTAAATGTGCTATCGTTTTTTTTCCTGAAAGGATAAGGTGTTCCGTAGCATCAAAAGCACCTTTAAAGTTATTTGCGATTACTTTATGCGTTTCAAAGTCTTCTGGTACCCGATCAAAAAAAACAATTGGTAATCCTTTGGCATACAAATCGCGTAAGTAATTAATGTCTTGAGTTTCTGAAGATAGTGCAATCAGTAAACCATCAATCGACCTTGATGCCAGGTGTTCAACGTTCAGCTTTTCTTGTTTGTGTGACTCGTGGGTTTGGGTAATGATGACATGATAACCTCGGTCATAAGCGATGGATTCGATGCCGTTTATTACCTGAGAAAAGAAGTTATTGGCAATTTCGCTTACAATGATTCCGATGGAATAACTTCTTCTTTCTTTTAAACTTCGGGCGATCGGATTTGCCCGGTAATTTACCTTTTCAGCGTATGCTAAAACAAGCTTTTTAGTTTCTTCGCTGATCTCATAACGATCTCGCAAAGCCCTTGACACGGTCGATGTTGATAGTCCGAGTGCTTTGGCAATGTCTTTTATGGTAGAAGTTTCGAATCTCATTTCCTGGTAATGCGTACAAGTTACAAAAAATATCCTTTAAGCACATTTCCGACAGCCGATTAATAAGCGTTAAAACGACGTTTTTGGGAACGTTTGCACAGTTTTTTGGTTAAAACTGATTGCATTCAATTTTAAGTTTGTAAAATTGTTATACCAATCTAACCAAATATTAAACCCTAATTTCACTTCCAAATAGAATTATATTCTATGTGCAAGCAATTGCCCAATTTTAATCAAAACCAAATATTCATTTCAATTCAATAATTATGAGAAAAGTTTTACTCGCTTTATCGCTTCTATCTTTTTTTGGATTTTCTATAGCTCAGGCACAAACCAGGCAGCTAACAGGAATCGTAAAAGATAAGGCTGATGGACAACCTTTGGTGGGTGTTAGTGTAACCGTAAAAGATTCAAAAACTGGTGCCAGTACTGATGCCAATGGTGCATTTAAGGTTACTGTTCCTCAAAAAGGTGGTATTTTAACATTTACTTACATCGGTTATAAAACCCGGACCATTACACTTGCTGATCAAAGTAAAATGGATGTAACCCTGGAGGAAGATGCCAATACCCTGCAAGAAGTTACTGTTAACATCGGTTATGGCGTGGTGCGGAAAAAGGATTTAACCGGTGCGGTTTCTTCTGTTGGAGCTGATGTGATCGCTGCAGCACCTGTTTCTTCAGCATTGGAAGCTATTCAAGGACGTGTGGCTGGTATCAATATTGCCTCTACAGAAGGTTCGCCAGATGCAGATTTAGTTGTTCGTGTTCGTGGTGGCGGGTCAATTACGGGCGATAACTCGCCACTGTATATTGTTGATGGTTTCCCTGTCGCCTCAATTGCAGATATCGCTCCTCAGGATATTGAAACTATCGATGTA
The DNA here is from genome assembly GCA_004210715.1 of Pedobacter sp. Lineage (GTDB taxonomy): Bacteria > Bacteroidota > Bacteroidia > Sphingobacteriales > Sphingobacteriaceae > Pedobacter. The sequence continues at coordinate 14,213 of SEDB01000073.1, read as the reverse complement.
TTAAAAGATGCATCATCAACCGCTATTTACGGTTCAAGAGGGGCAAACGGTGTAATTTTAGTGACCACTAAAAATAGTAAAGACGGAAAAACCTCTGTAAGCTACAATGTTTTTACCGGTATTAAACAGTTAGCAAACAAACTCGATGTTTTAACTCCATTGGATTATGTTACCTGGCAATATGAAAGAGCGCTTTTAGATAAAACGCCAAACGATTATACCCAGTATTTTGGTAACTATCAGGATATTGACTTGTATGGAAATGTACCTGCGAATGATTGGCAGGAAATTATTTTCGGGCGTACTGGTACCACTTTTAACCAAAATTTAAACATCAGTGGTGGTGGCGATAAAACCAAATATAGTTTAAGCCACAGTTTTGTGAAAGATAAAGCGATCATGCAACTTTCAGAATTTGAAAGGCAAAACATCAATTTTAAGTTAAACCATAAATTATATAAAGGTTTAACGCTTGATTTTGGCTTGAGATATGCTGATACTAAAACAAAAGGCGGTGGTGCAAATGAGCAGAATGAGGTTTCTTCAGCAGATTCCAGATTGAAAAATGCAATGCTTTATTGAATTATAATTTTAGCAAGGTTTTAGGTAAAAATCATAATCTGAATGTTTTAGTCGGACAAGAATTCATCAAAACAGAATTAGGTATTTTAACCAATGTGATTCATGGCTTTCCGAAATCATTTTCATTTCAGGAAACCAGAGTTTTATCTACCCAAGGGAAAGCAAATTCAATAGATAATAATTTTTCTCCTGATGATAAACTGCTTTCTTTTTTCGGTAGAGCAAATTATGATTATCAAGGAAAGTATTTATTGAGTGCAACTTTCAGGGCCGATGGTTCATCTAAATTTTCTCCAGAGAACCAATGGGGGTATTTCCCATCAGTTTCTGGAGCTTGGAGAGTTTCTCAAGAAGATTTCATGAAGGGAACAAAATCATGGTTAACTGATTTAAAGTTAAGGGCAAGTTATGGTACTGCAGGAAATAACAATATTCCGCCAGGGCAGATGAACCAAACTTTCCAAAACTCAGTGACCACCTGGGTTAATGGTTTCAACAATTATTGGGCGGCTTCAAAAACAATGGCCAACCCCGATTTGAAATGGGAAACCACAGTAACCAAAAACATCGGGTTGGATTTCTCTTTGTTTAACTCGCAAGTTACAGGTACTGTTGATGCCTACTTGAACCGAACAAAGGATTTATTGTTACAATTCCCAGTAGCGGGAACAGGTTACGATTTTCAATACCGCAACATTGGCGAAACACAAAACAAAGGACTAGAATTCTCTTTAAACTGGAATGCAATTAAAAAAACCAACTTCGATTTGAGCTTTAGTGCGAATATCAACTTTAATAGAAACAAAGTGGTTTCATTGGGTTCTATTAAAAACATTAATGGCCAATCGGGATGGGCATCTACAGAGATTGGTGTAGATTATTTAGTGGAGGAAGGTTCATCTGTGGGCAGGATTTATGGTTATCGTAATGCTGGAAGATATGAGGTTTCTGATTTCTCTGGCTATAACGCAACAACCGGAACCTGGACATTGAAGCCAGGAGTAGTTGATGCCACTTCATTTATCGGTGCGCTTCGTCCGGGTTCAATGAAAATTGAAGATCTTTCTGGCGATGGTAAAATTGATTTATCAGATAGAACGGTTATTGGCAATGCAAATCCATTAAACACAGGTGGTTTTTCAGTTAACTCCCGCATCTATGGTTTCGATATTGGCGCATACTTCAACTGGAGTTATGGTAATGATATTTACAATGCCAATAAGATTGAATATACATCAACCAGTAAGTATAGCTCACGTAATATGATCTCTACTATGGCAAGTGGAAGTCGTTGGAATAACCTCCGTGCTGATGGAACCATTAGCAATGACCCTGCTGAATTAACAGCAATGAATGCCAATACCACCTTATGGTCGCCATATATGAAAACATTTGTACTGAGCGATTGGGCTGTTGAAGATGGTTCATTCCTTCGATTATCGACATTAACATTAGGCTATACTTTACCTTTAAAAATCTCGGAAAAATTAAAAATGAAAAAACTCAGGGTTTATGCTTCTGCATACAACCTTTGGTTATTAACGAATTATACTGGTTTTGATCCCGAGGTTTCGACCAGGCGTAGAACAAACCTAACTCCTGGAGTAGATTATTCTGCTTATCCAAAAAGCAAATCTTTCGTGTTTGGTTTGAACGTTAATTTTTAGTCGAAAATTTAATTTTAAGAAAATGAAAAAGATTATATACACCCTGTTCCTTATTGCAGGAATCACCACATTAAATAGCTGTAAAAAAACGCTGGATGCGCCAACAAAATCTTCTTTAGATGAATCGGTTATTTTTTCTACACCTGGTTTGGCTGAAGGCTCAGTTGCAGGAATTCTACAGTCATTTGGAGAAACAAACTCTTACCGCGGTCGTTTTCTTGTATTTTATGGAATTAATAATGATACGGAAGTCAATAATGCTTTGAAAGCCACTTCGGATGATAAATCAAGGTTATCAAACTACAATGCCAATGTAAATAATGGGCAGATGAATACTGATAATAATGCCTGGGCAAAGTTTTATGAAGGAATAGAAAGGGCCAATCTAGCTATCAAAGGCATCAGAACTTATGGTAAAATAGAAAGTACGCCTCAAATGGCACAAATTTTAGGTGAAATTTTAACGCTGCGTGCCGTTTTGTATAACGATTTGATCAGAGGATGGGGAGATGTACCGGCACGTTTTGAACCAATTACAACTGCAACGACTTATCTGGCCAGAAATGACAGAGATGTAATTTACAAACAACTTTTAAAAGATTTAGATGAAGCCGCTGGTTATTTACCCTGGCCAAATGATAATGCAACAACAGCTAAGGTTGAGCGTGTAAGTAAGGCTTTTGCAAAAGGTTTAAGAGCCCGTTTAGCTTTGGCTGCTGGCGGTTATGCACAACGTTTGGATGGAACAGTTCGCTTGAGTACTGATGCAGATTTATCAAAAGATAAAATGTATGCCATAGCCAAAAAGGAATGTGTAGATATTATCAATAGCGGCAAACTTCGCTTATTGGGTTTTGAAGAAGTGTTTAGAAAGTTAAATGAAGAAGCGGGAGCTGCTGGCTTAGAATCAATGTGGGAAATTCCTTTTAGTGAAGGTAGAGGAAGGGTAATTTTCGATCTTGGTGTGAAACATTTGAAAACAGATAAATATACCGGACAGAATAAAGGTGGAACAAATGGACCAAATCCAATAATGTTATATGAGTACGAAACCGGCGATGTAAGAAGAGATGTAACGGTAGTTCCTTACGAGTGGGATGGTGGAACGGGCGATACAGGTGGTTATCAGGTTCCTTCAAGCTTGGGTCGTTTATATTTTGGAAAATATCGTTACGAGTGGATGAAAAGAAGAGTAACATCAACCAATGATGATGGCTTGAACTGGATGTATATGCGTTATGCAGACGTGGTATTAATGGCTGCTGAAGCGATTAATGAATTGGACGGGCCAGCTGCTGCAGCGCCTTACTTAAAACTGATCCGCGATCGTGCTTTCCCTGGCAATACTGCTAAAGTAACTGCATTTATGGCTGCTGCATCAGCATCCAAACAAACTTTTTTTGATGCCATTGTGAATGAAAGAGCTTTAGAGTTTACCGGTGAGATGTTGAGAAAGGGCGATTTAATCCGTTGGAATTTATTGAACACTAAAATCGCTGAGGCAAAAACCAAGTTACAACAGCTGGAAAACAGACAAGGCAAATATGCGGCATTACCTTTGAAAATTTATTATAAAACCGCTGCAAATGGAGAAACAGTTGAGATATACGGTTTAAATTTTGGCGATACTGATGCGCAAGGTTTAGCTTTAGGTTACACCGCCAACAAAACCTGGTCTTTAGCGGCCGCAGGCGATGCGACTACTTATTGGGATGCATTGGCAGTAAAAGATCCAAATGCACAACAAGTTTGGCCAATCTGGCAAGTTTTTCTCGACTCATCAAACGGATTGCTAAATAACAAAAACTTGAACCTATAATGAATTGCGTGATGAAAAGAAATAATTTATATACCATCGTTTTCTGTCTGCTAAATGCAATGGTTTTTTCAGGCTGTAAGGATAGTTTAACAGAGGAGATTACTAAACTGCAGGTGGATAGGGCTTTCTCTCCAACAGGTTTAAGCGCTACAATTGTAGATAAAACAGGCGTTAGATTGACGTGGAAGGCAGTTAATAATGCCAAAACTTATACCATAGAAGTGTTTGAAACTCCAGATTTTTCAGGATCTCCGGTAAGAACAATAAACGACATTACGTTTTTACAAGTGCCTTATACCGTAACCGGTCTTGCTGGTGACACACAGTATGCCATCAGGGTAAAAGCTGTTGGAGAAGGGGTAACGGATTCAAAATATGTTACCGCTTCAGCAAAAACTGATGCTGAACAAATTTTTCAGACCGTAAATTCAGCGAAATTAACCGCAACCTCTGCTGCGCTTAACTGGCCTGCTGGTCAAGTTGCGACCACCATTACCTTAACACCTGGCAACATTACACGTACCGTTTCCGCTGCAGAAGTAGCTGCCGGTGAAGCGGTAATTACCGGTTTAACAGGCGAAACATTATATACTGCAAAATTGCTTAACGGATCGAAAGTTAGGGGAACAATTACTTTTACCACTCCACTTGATTTAGGTGGTGCTATTGCCGTTACACCTGCAGATAATTTAGCTACATTAGTTGCTAACGCAAATGCTGGAGATGTTTTTGCCCTTTTTCCAGGTACATATAATATCAATGCCGATGTTTTGATCTCCAAAACTATATCGATTAAAGGCGCCAAACCTTCCGATAAACCAATTATAAAAGGTGCAGTATTTAGAATAAAAGCCAACGCTGGTTTATCATTAAAAGATTTGGATATTGATGGAACTGGCGCAGTAGATGGAAACCAAACAATTGTTTATACCGATGCATCAGATGCAGCTTACGGAAACTTATCAATTGAAAATTCCAATATTAAGAACTATACAAAAGGATTTATTTATGTGAATGTTAAAGCGCTAATTGAATCGGTAACCATAAAAGGAAATTTAATTAGCAATATTGAGTGTAATGGAGGAGATTTTATCGATTTTAGAACAGGCTTGGCCAAAACGCTAAACTTCTCAAATAACACCGTTTACAATTCAGCTATTGCCAGAGACTTTTTCAGAATGGATCCGGCAGGTTCTACCAATTTCCCTGCTTTTACATCGGTAATTACAGTAGCCAACAATACTTTAAATGGTATAGCCAATGGGGCAGCCAACAGGCTTTTTTATGTTCGTTTAGCCAAACATGAAATTTACTTCTCAAAAAACATTGTGGCTAACTCCGGAGGTATTTTAACCAATCAGGCATCAACAATCATTGTACCTGCAAACTTTACGGCTAACAATTATTTTAATGCAGCAAGTTATATGTCGGGCAGCGCCACTTCAGGTGCGAAATATGATACTGGAACTTTCACAACATTGAATCCAGGTTTTACTGCTGCGGCTACAGGTAACTTTACCATCAGCCAGTCAGATTTAAAGGCAAATGGAATCGGTGATCCAAGGTGGAGAAATTAATCCCGTTATTTATTCCAAAGGGCAGATATATCTGCCCTTTTTTATTGAAATTTAAATTGTAGGTTTTACATTTATAAAATGATTCCATCGCATTTTTTTAAATATTTCGCATTTCTTTCGTTGATGTTTTTCCTGAGCAATGCCAATGCTCAAGATCCTAAATATCCTTCAGAGATTACTGTGGCACAGGATGGTTCTGGTAATTACAAAAGCATTCAGGAAGCCATTAATTCAATCAGGGATTTGGGCGAAAAACAGGTAACGATTAAAATTAAAAATGGAACCTACCATGAAAAATTGATTATCCCTTCGTGGAAAACAAATGTCAAATTGATCGGCGAAACTAAGACTCAAACCATTATTACCAATGATGATTATTCGGGAAAAGTTGTGGGTAAGGGAGCAGACGTTTTTGGCTTGACAAAAATGTCTACCTATACTTCTTATACTGTGTTGGTTCAGGGTAACGATGTAACTTTTGAAAATATAACCATCATCAATTCTTCAGGAAGAGTAGGCCAGGCTGTAGCTTTGCATGTGGAAGGCGATCGTTTTGTAGCAAAAAATTGCAACATGCTGGGAAATCAGGATACACTTTACGCTGCAACAGAAAACAGTCGCCAGTTTTTCCAGGATTGTTTTATTGAAGGAACAACAGATTTTATCTTCGGAAAATCGACGGTTGTATTTCAAAATTGTACGATTAAAAATTTAAGCGATTCGTATATCACAGCTGCTTCCACTTCTAAAAATCAGGCTTTTGGTTTTGTGTTTTTAAGTTGCAAAATCATTGCCGATAGCACTGTAAAAAGAGTTTACCTCGGCAGGCCGTGGCGTCCTTTCGCCAAAACTGTTTTCATTAAGTGCGATTTGGGAAAGCATATTGTGCCTGAAGGTTGGAACCCCTGGAAAGGAGATAAAATGTTTCCTGATAAAGAGAAAACTACATTTTATGCAGAATATAACAGCGTTGGTTTAGGTGCTTCTACTAAAAAAAGGCTTCCCTGGACGAAACAGCTCAGTGATAAGGAAGCAAAAAACTATACCCTAAAAAATATATTGGGTGGAAAAGATCATTGGGATCCATTACAAAATAATTAATATGAAATTCAAATTTTACAGCATTCTAGGTTTTGGGCTTATAGCAATATTATGTGCCTTCTCCTTAATTAAAAAGCAAACTACACTTTATATTATTGGTGATTCAACAGCTGCCAATAAATCAGAAAAGGCATTTCCTGAAACGGGTTGGGGAATGGCTTTGCAGGCTTTTTTTAAGGATGAAATTAAAGTTGACAACCGAGCTTTAAATGGAAGGAGTACGAAATCTTTCCGTGCTGAAAATCGCTGGCAACCGATACTTGACCAGCTGAAAGCTGGGGATTATGTTTTTATTGAGTTTGGGCACAACGATGAAAAAGTTGATAAACCAACTGTTGGCGTTACATTAGCTGATTTTAAAATTAATCTGGTGAATTACGTTAACGAAACAAGAAGCAAAAAAGCCATTCCAGTTTTGCTTACGCCTATTTCCAGAAGAAGTTTTAAAAATGGAATCTTAATTAATTCTCATGGCGATTATCCAGCCGTTACCCGAAAAGTGGCTGATTCATTAAAAGTTCCATTGATAGATATGTTGGCCAAAACTGAAAGTTTGCTCAACCGTCTAGGCGATCAGGGCTCAATCAAATTGTTTCTGCATGTAGATTCTGGTCATGTTAATTACCCAAAAGGAAAAAAGGATGATACACATTTAAGTCCTGATGGTGCCAAGGAAATCGCCGGCTTAGTGGTTCAGGGAATTAAAGAACAGAAGTTAGGTTTGGTAAAAGGTTTGAAATAACGAAAGGCCGCAGATTAACAAGTTTAGTGTTAGAATCTGCGGCTTTAATCATTTGTAATAAACCAGGGAATTATTTTCGCTTTAATACGTACACTGCCCTACTGCTGTCGTTGCTGGTTTGTTCTGAAAAAACCTGAAAAAGTTCATAGCCATAGTTTTTTGTTTTATTAACAAAATCAAGTGCCGAATCAAATTCCATTTTCTTTCCATGATCATCTTTGATGTAGCTGTCATCAACATAGGGTACCATTTGACCATATTCCAAAGAAATAAATACCTTATCAGAAAATGTTCTCTTTACGCCTTTTACCTGAATATAGTCAGAAGTAATTTCGCTTAATCTTACTCCGTTAACGGTTTGCGCTTTTGCGTAGTGCAGCCCAAAACATGCAGCTAAAGCTGCAGAAATGAATAGTTTTTTCATGATGTGTTTCTTTTGTGTGTGAAGTCAATTTAAAGAGAAATACTGAACATAAAAAGTAAGATGTGTATAGCTTATTGTAACATTTGCGATTAAACTCAATCTTAAACCTAAAAACAAAATGAATTTTTTAGGCAACATTATTTGGGTCATTTTCGGCGGCATTTTTATTTTCTTTGAATACATCCTCGGAGGTTTAATTCTTTGCCTAACCATTGTGGGTATTCCCTTTGGTATCCAATGTTTCAAATTTGCTATTGTGGGTTTGGCGCCATTTGGTGTGAAAATAACCGATACTTCATCCAATACAGGCTGCTTATCGACAATAATGAACATCCTTTGGTTGGTTTGTGGTGGTTTCTGGATTGCTTTAACCCATTTGTTTTTTGGTTTGTTGTTCTGCATAACCATTGTGGGCATTCCATTTGGTCGTCAGCATTTTAAATTGATGAATTTGGCTTTTACCCCTTTTGGCAAATCTATTTCTTAATACGTTTAATATTAAAACCTTCATAAAGGCATTTTTCTTGATCATTAGACCCGATTGAAATGGAAAGCCCGGAGCGCAGCGAGGACTTGGAATACAAAGCGGGAACATTGAAAACGATGAGTACTGGTAACTGCTCTCCAAAAATTATTGAATTAAGCCAATTGATTTAGAATGTTCAATTGCTTCGGCACTATCTTTAAACAAAAGAGCGCTTACATTCTTTGCTTTAACTTTTTGCAATAAATACTGGGTTTCCTGCTCTTTTTCGGGGCGAATATTACGGATGTAAACCGCCTCAATATTTTTTGGGTATTTTTCTACAATCGTGGCATAAATCATAGGATCTTGCTGCGAATTATCTCCAAAAAAAACAAATTTTTGATTTGGAAAAGCATCTAAAATACGCATTACACGCAGCAGTTTTCCTTCATGACCAGTTTTTCCTGTTTTAACCAAATCGCTCCAACGTTTCAGCGTATTTAATAAAAACGCACCATCGGGCAGTTTGTTAAACCTAAAGGTTTCCAGCAAATAATCGTAAAGATTCCATTCGCTACTGCTCACATAAAAAAATGGATTAGGCTGATCTTGATTTGTGTGAGATAAGGCCAGTTGTTGGTAATGCTTTGCCGCGTTGGAGAAAGTTTTTCGGGTACGCGGATTTTTGATAAACAATTCCCTCAATCTTCTGCCAATCGTTGCCGAATGCGAAATCATTACTGTATCATCTATATCAGAAATAAATGCATACTGGGTAATATGTGGCACATAAACCTTTCCCTCGTTTGAGCTTAATACTTCATCATTTTCGTCGATTGCCTCAACCTTTACAAAATGCCAACCCGCTTCAAGATCCTGCAAGGCTTCCCACTCAAACTTAAAAAATCCATCCTGTTCCGTTGTATTATAAACAGTTTGATCGAAAAATTGCAACCTAACCCGCACAAACGGAAAAGGTTTAAGTATGAATAACTTTAAGAGATGAATAATGTTAACGAAAATGTTGTTGCTAAAAATTTGCGACGTTTTTGCCTTGCGTTTGAAAACATGCCCATAAACCACCAGATTGTGTTTGTGGCCATAACCGTGGTAAATTTTTACGCTGACAGATTTATTCATTGTGATTAAAACAGAGTGAATTAAAAGTTGTTTGTGATGTAACGCATTTATAGCTAAAACATGAAATTACTATTCATCATCAATCCGGGTTCTGGCAGTCATGATATTAATTTGAAGGAAGTGATTTCTACTTATTTTACCGGCAAAGAAATAGAGGTAGATTTATTTGAACTCCCTGATGACTGTTCTTTGGATAAAATTAAAACCAAGATTAATCAGTCGAAAGCCGATAGGGTTATTGCCGTGGGCGGCGATGGGACACTGAAACTGGTGGCAGAATGTATGCTAAAAACGGATACTCCAATCGGCATTATTCCCGCTGGATCAGCAAATGGAATGGCTAAAGAATTGGGCATCCCCACAGAAATTGAAGAAGCGTTAAAAGTAGTTGAAACAGGTAAACTCCAGAAAATTCATGTGGTTCAGTTAAATGATGAAATATGTATTCATCTGTCTGATTTGGGTTTCAACGCTTATCTGGTAAAAAAGTTTGATACCCTTCCTGAACGGGGAATGTGGGGTTATGCAAAAGCGACCTGGCATGCTTTATGGAACCATAAAAGAATGGAGGTGGAGTTAAATATAAACGGCGAAATTATCCGGTCAAAAGCTGCAATGGTGGCTATAGCAAATGCAACAATGTATGGCTCGGGTTTAAAAATAAATCCTGACGGTAAGTTGGATGATGAACTTTTTGAAATCATTCTGGTAAAGGATTACTCCTACCTTGAAATACTAAAAATATGGATTACCAGACTACCATTTAATCCTAAAAAAATCGAAGTTTTTATAAAACCGAATTTTTTGAATAAAAATAAGCCTACGGCAGAAATGAAAAGTGAGACAAATAAAGGCAAAGTCAATATTACTCTCACTTGCGAAAGCAGTTGATCAGGAATTTCATTCAGATGCGTGATGATGCCCCAAAACTGTTTCGAAAGCAGTAAAATGCTAATGATATCAAGAAGGGCAAAAAGCTTGGTCGTAACTCTCATTTATTTACAGTATTTGGCTAGATACTGATCTGCTAAACTACTACCCATATGCTTAACAAACAAAAAATCTTCACAGGCACCTTGTTTATCTCCTTGTTTGAATTTTTTTAAGCCATTGTTTATTCTTTCCTGGAGATATTCATCATCGATGCCTAGCTGATTTTTGATCGCAATGATTTGGGTTTCTTGTCCTGGTTTTGCCAGCTCAATGTTTTTGTAGAAGTTGATCACCGTATTGGTTAATCCTTCTTCTGCTTGATAACTTCGGATGGCATCTTGCATATCTCTGCTGGATTTACCCTCACAGTTATAACCAGAAAGTTTAAAGTTTACAGGCACCACAACTGCAGTGGTAGTATCATAACCAGCAGGAACTTTCCATTTGCCACTGCTCATACGAACCAATCTTAAAGCTTCTTCGTCCAACTCGCTTAAAATACTTTTGGATACTCTTGATGAATAAACCCGCCCTTCTTGATCAAGTTTGAAACTAATGTTCACTGTACCCTGAATACAATTGTTTTTTGAAAAAGAAGGATAAATGGTTTTCTCTCTTAGAAATGATGTAAAACCATCTTTGCCTGTTTTAAACTGCAACTGCGCCATCGCAGCTGAACAGCTAAAAAATAAGATCATGGTTATTAACTTTCTCATTGTACTAATTTACTAAAAAATGCTGAGGCTATCAGGTAAACATCTAAAACCTGACGCTATGCTCAGCTAACTGTAGATTTCAATATCACATTTGGATCCGGACAATTTGCTAAATACTTTTCTCTTTCACTAAACTTGCAAACGCCTTGATAATCACCTTTTAGTCCGTACATGTTCTGAATCACTTGAAAATGTAAATGTGGTGGCCAAAAACCGTTTTCTTCTTTCATGCCAAATTCAGCAAATTTCGATCCCGCTGAAATCAACTGTCCAGGTTCAAGATTTTGCAATGAGGCGGCACTTAAATGACCGTACAACACATTGAATGTCAATCCATCAATCTTATAAGCCAGAATGATGGTTGCGCCGTAATCGCCAAAATTATTGTTGTTGGCGAAGCTGTGGACTTTAGCCTCATGAAAATTGTAAACAGGTGTACCCGCTGGTCCCCAAATATCAACCCCTAAATGAAGTCGTCGTGGTTCTTCTTCGGTATCAAAATGAGCACTTCTGGAGTAAATGGTTCTATGTTCGTCATATCCGCCAATTCCATAACGAGCACCGTGAGCAAAAATTTTTTGGTTGATGAAACTGGAGAATAAATCCGTATCATCTAAAATTTCATCAGTCAATTCTTTGTTGTTTGATGTGAAATCCAATGGGAGGAGTTTATCTCTTGTGGGATCAAAATCAACAACTTTCCCAATCGCTGCTGCATTTGAACTGATTATTTGTTCGAAGGTTTTCATGGAAGAATTACTTGAAAATATAAACGTAGTTATAAATATAATGAGATAATGCTCCGCCAATTACGAATAAGTGCCACAGTTCATGGCTGTGTATCCATCGGTACATTTGTTTATCCTTAGCATAATAATAGGTGCCACCGATGTAAAATATACCACCAAAAAGTAGCCAGAAAATTGCACCAATCGGCAAAGTACCCAGCATTTTTTGTAGTAATGGAACAATCAGGCAACCCATTAAAATGTAAATGGAAAGTGAAATGGCGGTACTTTTAAGCTTATTGAAGATTTTTAACAGACACCCTATGATGGCAATAATCCATACAATGGCAAATAATCCCCAGCGTAACCAGCCATCAAAAACCAGCAGTGTTGTAGGTGTATAGGAGCCGGCAATCATCAGGTAAATACAGCAATGATCAAATTTTTGCCAAAAACGGATTCCATAATCCGTTGCCGGATAGCCGTGATATATGGCACTTACCCCAAATAATATAAACGTGGCAATGCTGTAAATCCAGGCGGCAGTAAACCCAATTGGTAGGTTACAATTTTTAAGCAAAAAATAACCCGCAGGTATCGCTACCAATGCGGGTATAAAGTGCGTATAAAAGTTTACAGGCTCTCTTAATTTCCTCACGATTATTCTTCGCCTTCCTCTTTTTGTCTGGGCTCTTTTGCGATTTTTTCGAAGAGATGGTCCATACGCTCCACATACTCATTTGTATCGTCAACGAAAAAGGTAAGTTCGGGTACCACCCTAACCTGATGACGAATTCTCGCTCCTAATTTGTATCTGATCTCTCCAGCGTGAGCATTTACTGTATTAATTGAAAGTGTGGTATTTGTGGTGTTGAAAAAACTAAGATATACCTTGGCCACTGCCAAATCTGGTGATACCCGTACACGAGTGATCGTCACCAATGTATTTGGCAAAAATGCGCCACCCTCACGTTGAAAAACCTGTGCTAACTCTTCTTGTAGTACTCCTGCAAATTTTTGCTGACGTTTACTTTCCATATCTTCTATTATTAATAAAGTAAATTATCATACGGATATCTTGCTGTATGTGCAGCCTTTACCTTATCGTATAACAAAGTTTTAAACTCTTCTATATTTTCTTTTTCAGTTGCCGAAATGAATAAAACAGGCACCTTACCATGGCTCATCCAGCTTTTCTTAAACTCATCGATGCTTAGTTTACCATCATCATCCTCATCTTCCACCTCTGGCGAAACATAAGCATCAATTTTATTGAACACCAAAATCATGTCCTTATCAATGGCACCAATATCTTTTAGTGTTTCATTAACGGTATTAATCTGGTCTTCAAAATTGGGGTGCGATACATCAACTACGTGTATCAATAAATCGGCCTCACGAACTTCATCCAATGTGGATTTAAAACACTCCACCAAATGATGCGGTAGTTTTCGAATAAACCCAACGGTATCTGAAAGTAAGAAAGGCAAATTCTCAATAACCACTTTTCTAACAGTAGTATCTAACGTGGCAAAAAGTTTATTTTCTGCAAACACTTCTGATCTTGAAAGCATGTTCATGATCGTTGATTTACCAACGTTGGTGTAACCAACCAAAGCCACACGAATTAACTGACCGCGGTTTTTACGCTGCGTTTCATTTTGTCTGTCGATATTTCTTAAACGCTCCTTAAGCAGCGAGATCTTATTTAAAATGATACGTCTATCACTCTCAATCTGCGTTTCTCCAGGTCCACGCATACCGATACCACCTTTCTGGCGCTCCAAGTGAGTCCACATACCTGTTAAACGCGGCAGTACATATTGTAGTTGTGCCAATTCAACCTGAGTTTTTGCCTGAGCTGTTTGCGCTCTGCTAGCGAAAATATCCAGGATTAGGTTGCTTCGGTCTAGAACTTTAACGCCCAATTCACGATCTATATTTCGCAATTGCGAAGGTGATAACTCATCATCAAAAACAACCGTATCAATCTCTTCCGATTTAACGTAAGCCTTAATTTCTTCTAATTTACCCGTGCCCACAAAGGTTGCCCGTTCGGGCTTAAGCATTTTTTGAGTAAAAACCTTTTCCACTTTTCCTCCCGCTGTATCCACCAGAAAAGCCAATTCATCTAAATATTCTTTTGTTTGCTCTTCCTTTTCGCCTGGAGTAACCACTCCAACCAAAACAGCTCGCTCCTGCTTAATCGCAGTATCATAAAATTTCTGTTTTCCCATGTAATATGTACAAAGATACAAATTTTGCAAATTGTAATTTAGCTTGTCGTTCAGCCAAACCACAAATTAGATTAATATAAT
>SEDB01000427.1 GCA_004210715.1 Pedobacter sp. | reverse complement strand
GGTGTTATGGCTCGTGTAGATAGCAATCGTGGTGTTTGGAAGGCACCTGCTAACGAAAGTTTACGAATGGTTACGGGGCCATCAATTAAAGTAACAGCCCAACAGCAAGAAGGTTTAAATATCGATCCTACTACTGGTAAATCAATCAATGTTATTCGGTTTTTTACAGGAAAGGGTACATTGGTTTGGGGCGCTAGAACTTTGGCAGGAAATGATAATGAGTGGAGGTACATCTCCGTTAGGCGTTTTTACAATTTTGTAGAAGAAAGCGTAAAAAAAGCTACTGAGTTTGTCGTTTTCGAGGCCAATGATGCCAATAGCTGGCTTAGGGTTAAGGCCATGTGTGAAAACTTTCTTAATCAATTATGGCGGCAGGGCGCTTTACAAGGCGCAAAACCCGATGATGCTTTTTTCGTTCGTATTGGTTTGGGCATTACCATGACCTCTCTTGATATAATGGAGGGAAGAATGAATGTTGAAATTGGCATGGCGGTAGTTCGCCCTGCAGAATTTATCATCCTGAAATTTTCACACAAACTACAAGAGTAATATATCATAAAATCTAAATATTATGGCAAATAATTATCCATTGCCGGTGTTTCACTTTCAGGTGGAATGGGGCGGCTCAAGAATTGGTTTTACAGAGGTTAGTGGTTTAACGGTAGAAACGCAACCGATTGATTATAGGGAAGGTAGTTCTCCAGAATACCATGTAACCAAAATGCCTGGAATGCAGCAATATTCAGCAATTTCTATGAAAAGAGGCATTACCAAAGGCGATAATGAACTCTTTCAATGGTTTAATACCGTTAGTTTAAACAAAATAGAAAGAAGAGATTTAACAATCAGTTTGCTTAATGAAAGTCATGAACCCGTTGTGGTTTGGAAAGTACGCAATGCTTGGCCATCAAAAGTTGATGGACCTACACTAAACTCCACAGGGAATGAAGTTGCAATTGAAACGGTAGAGTTGGCACACGAAGGCTTGAGCATAGAATTCACTTAAAGGTTATGGTTTCAAAATACCCTCCGGTTGGTTTTCACTTTTTGCTTCGGATAGAAGGACTTGAGCTCCAATATCCAGGAATGCCTGATATTGGTTTTACCGATGCAACTGGCCTGGAAGCCAATATTGCAACTGAAGAGTATAAAGAAGGTGGGGAAAATCGCTTTGCGCACAAATTACCAACGGCTATTACTTATAGCAACCTAACCTTGAAGCGAGGCATGTTAATCGGTTCATCGGCAATGAAATGGTTTAAAGACAGTGTAGAATCTTTTACATTCAAGCCAAGGGATATTACATTGATTCTGTTAAACGAGGAACATATTCCTTTGCAAGCATGGAATTTTGTAAACGCTTATCCTGTAAAATGGGCTGTTGAGGGATTTAATGCACAGCAGAATGGAATTATAGTTGAAAGCATCGAGTTTGCCCATCAATATTTTAGAAGAATTGATATTTAAAATATATGCCAGTAGAAATAAGAGAACTCAACATCACAGCAGCTGTAACCAATAATGTAGCTGGTTCGGTACCTGCGAGTCCATCCGGGCAAACCGCCACCGATCGGAAAATGAAAAAAGCATTAGAAGAATTGAAACAACAGGTTAAAAACAAAAATGAAAGGTAGTTATGGCGCTTAGTCAACTTTTTGGAGCATTAGGAAATCTGGAAAAACTCATCATTGATGTGTACAACAGTGATAACTTTTCAGGATCACCTGTAGAAAGCTTTAAGGTTTTGTACAATCCGAACACCTATTTTATTGAGTACAAAAATGAGTTAGATAATAATGCACCAGCAAATGCAGCTGATGGCGTTGGCCAGTTTAAGTCATCGAGAGGAAAAGAATTAAAATTAGATTTATTTTGGGATGCTACCTCAGCTTCTTATTCTGGAAATACTGCATTTCAAACTGATATACAAAGAGATAAGACTGTTCATAAGGTAATCGAAAAATTTATCGATACATGTTTTAAAATCAGAGACGATACGCATCGACCTAATTATTTAAAAATTCATTGGGGAGAATTGACCTTTCAGGGGATGCTTACTGAGGTAAAAGTGACTTACACTTTGTTCGATAATACAGGGAAGCCTTTGCGGGCAAAAACTGATTGCACTTTTACCAGTTACACTTCATTGGTAGAACAATCGAA
>SEDB01000072.1 GCA_004210715.1 Pedobacter sp. | reverse complement strand
TCAGCTTTAGGTCTTGAAAATTTAAGAGCCGATCATTTACGAGCTGAACAAATTAAAGAAAAATTCAATTTTATAATTTCCAGAGCCGTAACGCGACTAGGGGAGTTTTATCCCTGGATACAAGGTAAGTTCAAAAAGGATTCGATCAATGCCATTCCGAATGGAATTCTATACTTAAAAGGCGGCGATTTAACTGAGGAGATAAAAGAATCAAAACTGAAAGCAGAATTATATCCGCTTTCAGAATTTTTTGAGGAGGAATTTTTTGATACTAAATATGTGGTTTATGTGCCACAATAGGTTAATTTTTCATTTCAATAGCACCTCTTTTATTTTTTAGTGGTTCTCCCGAAATTTTCATGAAATATTGGTATGAGCCTTTTGGTAAATCAGAAGCGAAATCACCATAATTGCCTTGTTTTCCATTCCAGTCATTTTTATAATCTGTTGTGTTGTACACTACTTCACCATGTTTATTATAGATTGTTAAAGTCTTGGTTTCATAATCTGATTCAGGAATAACGAGTAGTTCATTTTTGGCTCTATCTAAGCTAAGTCTTGGAAAAGGTGGCGGGGTTGGAAACTTATCAATCGTTTTAATATTATTGCCTGTAATTTCTACAGCACCGTTTTTACCTTTATTACCATATTTTTTAATAGCAATGGATTGATTTATTATTTTTACAGATTCAGTGTTTTGCACACCTACAAACAGTTTATTGTCTTCAATTCCTTTTCCATTTACAACAATAAAACGTGGGTCTGTTTTGGTGGCTTTTCCTTCGTAATAGGTGTTTCTTGCGTAAAAGTATGTTTGAGGAAGTTTCTCCGTTTGTTCATTTTTTTTAATGCTATGCAGCTTTTTAACCTTTACTGAAGTGCTATTTTTCTTTGGAACAGCTATATGTAATTTGGCTTTTTCTTTAAGTGGGGGTGTTTCTTGAAGTATGTTTCTAGGTTGCACTTTTTCAGTTGATGATAACACAACAATTGCATAATCTTTAGTGAAAGCCATCGTTGAAATAGAAATTGCTCCGCCGATGATCGGAATAAATAATACCAGTTTGAGCCTTGCCCAACTTCCTGATTTTTTTTGGTTTAACATGCTAATTCTTCTTTTTAAAATTGATGAACTAAATATTTGATTGGTGAGTGGTAGATTTTGAGCACCTGAAGAGTTTTTAATTAGAAATAGTGCATAAGCGTATTTTTCAACTTCGTAACTAGTAGTTTCCTCATCTGCTAAATATTCATGTATTATTTTTATTTCTCTTTTAATTAGATAAGAGAAGGGATTGAACCAATTTATGATCTGAAGAATTTCGTAAAACATCACATCAATGCTGTGCCTTTGCTTGATGTGCACGAGCTCATGTTTTATTATTGTGCTTTTTTCGGTAAGCTGAGGATCTAAAAAGAGGAGATTGAAAAAGGAAAATGCTACCTTGGATTCATTTAAATCAAATAATTTTACGCCATTTTCTAGGGTTTTAAAAGATGATTTCTTCATCTTCATTATTTTGTACAGACTGTATAAAAGTTTTGCCAGAAGTAATATCGATACAATTAAATAAGTAGCAATCAATATATTTTCAAAATTAAAAATAGACGCTTTAATTTGTGTTTGGAAGGATTCAGATGGAGTATAAATTTGTTGAATTTCATCATTGAGAGTATAATCAGCCACCAAATTTTCTGAAGGCTTTAAAAAACCAAATTGAAAAAGTGGTAATAAAAAAGCACTGACAGAAGTTGTGATCAAAAAATATCTGTTCAAAGCATAAAAAGTTTCTTTTTGCAAAAACAGCCTATAAAACCCGTAAAATAAAACCAGGTATAAGTTTGCTTCGAGTAAATAATACAACCAGTTCATCATTTATCTTTTTTAAGTTTTTCAGCCAGTTGAATAAGCTCGTTTAGTTCTTTGTTACTCATACTTTTTTCTTTCACTAAAAAAGAAACCAAACTTTCGTAAGAATTTTCGAAGTAATTATTCATAACTTTATCTAAAGCAAAGTGTTTGTAATCAGCCTCTTTTATGATAGGGAAGTAGATATAAGTATTTCCAATAGCTTTATGGTCTACAAAACCTTTTCCTTCCAAAACCCTTACAACCGTCGATACTGTATTGTAAGCAGGTTTAGGTTCCTTCATCTTTTCAATTACATCTTTTACCAATGCTTCTCCCATTTCCCAAAGGATGAGCATAATTTGTTCTTCTGCTTTCGTGAGCTCTTTTATCATATCAACTATTTTTATAGTTTCGTTACTTGAAGTTACTACTATATTTATAGTTTGCAAACTGTCTTTATAGTTTATTTATTATTTAGTTGATTATCAGGTATATAATTTTTTATTTGAATAAAGGAACATAAAAAAAACCTGCCGATAGGGCAGGTTTAGTAAAATTCCTTATTATGTGCTTAAAACTTGTTTACCTTCTGCGGATTGTCCCTCATCAGCATTTTATCTTTTAACGATTGCTGCAAACCCGTCTGCTTATCAATGTTTATTACAACATCCAAAACTGCATTTGCTGCATCGCTGAAGAATTGTTTAGTGATTGTCGAATACTCATCGGTTGCTTTGTGGTAATCTTTGTGATCTTCTACACCAAAATACAAAAAGGGAATGTTCTTGGCATTAAAGGCACCTTGATCACTTTGATTTGTCCAGTCATCATGACCAAGTTTAGGGTCATCATGACCTAAAATAACTTTGATTTCCTTTCTTGTAGTATCCACATATTTCTTCAAATCTGGATATTTAAATGTGCCAGCTACATAAAGTTCTCCTTTGTCGCTATGGCTGATCATATCCATATTTAAATTAACAGCAATGGTATTAATGTTAACTGGCGGATTTGCCACAAATGCTTTTGCGCCTTGTAATCCCATTTCTTCAGCATCAAATGATGCAAAAATTATGGTGTTATTTGGTTTGTTTTTAGCAAAATAAGCTGCGATTTTCAAAAGCCCGGCTGTGCCAGATGCATTATCGTCAGCTCCATTAAAAACCTGATCCTTAACTACCCCCAAATGGTCATAATGTGCGGAAACGACAATTACGTTTGTCCCTTTTCCAGGAATGTAGCCAATCAGATTTGTGCCATTAACTTTTGCACCACCTCTTGAATTAAACGTAAACTCCTGTGCGTAATTAACGTTCTGCGGATAGGATTTCAATCCGAGTTTCTGAAATCGTTCGATAATGTATGCTCTCGCCATTTCAGCACCTTTTGTTCCAGTTTTTCTGCCTTCATAAGCATCAGAAGACAATACTTCCACATCTCTTAAAAGTTGGTTGTCTAACTTGCCTGAACCATTTAAAGATTGGTTTTTAACTGATGAACAGCAGCTGAGCATCATCGCTAAAGGGATAATATATAGAATTTTCATTTTTTATGAATATTAATGCTTAAAGATATTAATTATTGGGGTATTGAAAGGGAAATGAAGTTTTTTATACTGTATTGCGTAGCTGAAGTCTTGTCATACTGAGATTAATTATTTTATAAAATCAATATGAATGAGGTTTTGGAGCGGTCGTCATTGCTGAAAAACGAAGCAATGTATTTTGCCAAAATAATATCTCGAATGACATTGCTTTATCCGCTACAAAAGCCTCCTCGAAAAGATGATGTTTGAGCACTATACTTTAAACTTTGTTCTTTCAGCTCTCAACTTAAGCTGCAACTTCCCTTAAATCAACCGCTACAACCCTTGAAACCCCTTGTTCTACCATCGTAACGCCATAAATAATATCGGTACTGGCAATGGTACGTTTGTTATGGGATACAATAATAAATTGAGATTGATCGGAGAATTTGCGGATGATATTGTTGAATTTATCAATATTAGTATCATCCAGCGGAGCATCAACCTCGTCAAAAATACAGAATGGGGCAGGTTTTAATAAGTAAAGTGAAAATAGAAGTGCAGTAGCCGTTAATGTTTTTTCTCCACCAGATAATTGATTAATGGATAATGGTCTTTTGCCTTTCGGTCTGGCAATAATATCGATATCGGCCTCCAATGGATTATTTAAATCCGAAAGAATCAAATCACAGCTGTCCTCTTCATTGAAAAGCGAACGAAAAACCACAATAAAATGTTCGCGAGCCTGTGTAAATGCCTGCATGAATTTATCTTTTGCGGTATCATCAATCTCTTTAATTGTTTGTAAAAGATCGGTCTTGGCAGCATTCAGATCCTTTTTTTGATTTTGAATGAAAACGTAACGCTCTTCCATTTCTTTGAACGCCTCCATTGCCATGGAATTGATTGCTCCAAATTCATCCAATTGGCGTTTCATTTTCTCTACTTTCTGGCGAATTTCAAACTCACTTTCTAAAACTTCTACCTCGGTTTCAGTTTCTAAAAGATCATTAATATCGATGTTAAATTCAACTGCCAAGCGTTCTTTAAGCGAGTTTAAATCTATTTTTAACGTATTCTTTTTATCTTTTATTTCAGTTAAAAGGAGGTCAGTTTCTTCCCGATTTTTACGACTAAGGGTAATTTCACTTTCCAGATAGTTAATGTTTCCTTTGCTCTCAAAATACTCCTTTTCCACTTCAGCTAGGCCTTTTTCCATGTCTTCTCGTTGCTGATACATCTCTAAAAGTGTATCGTCGCTTAAATCGGTATGTTGTAAAGTAGCTGTAATTTGCGTCAATGTTTCTTGCAGTTCCTTATCATTTTGAGCAATTCGCTTGCTTAATGCCTCTTCTTGGACAAAACGATAATCCAAATCTTTTTCTAAACCAGACAATTTATTTTGCTGTTGATGGAAACGGATATTATCCTGATTGAATTTTCCAGCAGATTCATTTACCTGATCGGCAAGATCCTGGTAATTCAATTGCTGTTCTTGCAGGTTAACATGATCTTGATGTTGCTTTTTCTGTAATTCAACCAAAGCTGGTAGTTTTTCTGATAAATATTTTTCAATCGAAACGATTTTCTGGGCGATATCTGTTTTACGATTTTCGCTGGTCGTAATAAATTCCTGGTATTGATCGCGACGCGTTTGAACCGAAATTTGCTCATTGATAAATCTATTCAATTCCTGTTGCAAAACATTTATCTGATTGATTTTTGAGGCTTCTTTCAGCTTAATAATCTCATCAGTTTCGGTAGTTATTGAAGTATGATATTGATTAATCAGCGATTCTGAGGCCTTGATTTCTTTCGCTAAATTATCTAAGTTTTTAGCACGACCGATTCTTTTTCCTTCAAATAAGCCAACAGAACCACCTGCCAAAGTGAACTTGGTTTGCGCATATTTACCATTTTTTGCCAGAATGGTTAAACTTTCAGTTGGCGTAATTTTGAAGAGATTTTCTTGATTTTCTGTGTCGATATACACATTTTGCAAAAGCAAATTACAAAGATGCTGGTACTTTTTATCCACTTCAATAACCGACAATGCAGAAATTAAGCCATTATGAGCGGTAATTGTGGCATTTTTATCTGGAATGTTTTCTAAAATGAAGAAGTTTGCCCGTCCTCGACTAGCATCCGTTAATAGATTAATCGCCTGAACGGCGTCAGCGTATTTGTCAACCACATAATGGTTCATTACTGGTTCAAGATAATTTTCTATTGCAATTCGATAATCTTCGTTACAAAATAAAATATCAGATAGGAGCAAAGCACTTTTAGCAAACGCATTGTTCTTTTTAAGGAAACGAATAGATTCTGGAAAGCCCTCCAGGCTATCAACAAGTGATTTTGTAAGGTTATACTCGTTCTGTTTAGCGTCTTTCTTTCGATTTTCTGCAGTAAGTTTTTCTTTATTTGAACTTAAGTTAACTTCCGATTCTGCCAGTTTTTCCTTTAGAATTTCCTCTGCTTCTTTAAGCTGCTTAATGTTATTTTGTTTCTCAGCAACCTGAATGTCAAGTTCGGCAAGTGCATGATCAAATGCCTTTAATTCAGATGTTTTGGTTTCAGTATCATCAACATTTCTGTTGGTTTCCTGCAATAAAGCGTCCTTTTGAATATTTAAGATATCAATTTCCTTTTGAGACTGATAAACCTGATTCTGCAAATCGCTAACCGATTTTACAAGGTTATCAATGCGGTTTTTCTCAATCTGCTGTTGCTCACGAAGTAAATCTAGGGAAGATTTTAAAAGTTTTAGATCTGATTCTACCTTGTTAAAAACTTCAGTTTCAGTTAAAACCTCCTCATTCAAACGCTTAATGTTGTATTTGATGTGGTTGAACTGATTTCTATCTTTTTCCAGTTCGCCAGATAAACGGGTTTCCTTTTCTTGCAGGAAGCGCATTTGCTCGTTTTTTACTTTCTTTTCGCTTTCATACGCTCGAATTTTTGAAACCAACTCATTGGTTGCTTTCTGCTGAATGGATAGATTTTTTTCCTGATTAATGGTGCCCAGTTTTAGCTTTTGCAACGTAGCCTCCTGCACATCAATCTTGGTGCTTAATTCTGTTCTTAAAACCTGCTGACTTTGTTCCTGGGCTTCAAGTGCATGTAAATCAGTACGAAAAAAGGCAATTCTATGGGTAGCCAACTGAATACTCAGTTCGCGGTACTGTTCTTTTAATTTATAATAACGTTCAGCTTTTCGGGCCTGACTTTCCAATGTTTTTAAATTCTTTTCAATCTCGAAAAGTAAATCTTCCACACGTTCTAAATCAGTCTCTGTATCTTTTAACTTGTTGAAAGTCTGTTTTTTGCGTAGTTTGTATTTTGAAATTCCAGAGGCTTCTTCAAATAGTGAACGTCGACTATGTTCCTTATTGGTAATAATTTCATCAACCATTTTTAGCTCAATGATCGAATAACTATCAGAGCCTATTCCTGTATCCAGAAATAAATCAGTTATATCTTTTAAACGGCACTGTACATCATTCAAACGATATTCACTATCACCATTTCTGTATAATTTTCGGGTTACGGTAACCTGAGAATAGGCGGTAGGAAGAATGTTTTTGGTATTGTCAAAACTTAAGGAAACCTCTGCTAATTGTGCTTGCTTTCGATTTTTGGTACCATTAAAAATGATATTCTCCATCTTTTCAGAACGTAAAGCTTTGGTGCTTTGCTCGCCTAAAACCCATCGCATGGCATCAATTACATTTGATTTTCCGCAACCATTCGGACCCACAATAGCTGTAACTCCTTCATTAAAATTGATGGTCACTTTGTCGCCAAAGCTTTTGAATCCTTTAATTTCTAATCGAGTAAGTTGCATGGTTTTTCTGCGGGAGAAACAGACTCAATAATAAGGATAATTTTGGGCTTTTTCAAACTCAAAATTGGGATTTGCGATAGAGCACACTAAGGTTTCACAGCGTGTACGAGGATTAATTAGTATGATTAAAAGAATTGCCCAGGGCTCAGAATTTAACGAGATCGTCACCCTAAATTTATATCAGGGTCTTTCTTGCTATTAAGATGCTGAAATGAATTCAGCAGGACGAAACAAGTTCACAAAATTTAATTCCATGCCCATGGAAAATAAATCCCGGCGAAGAAATTACAGCAATATAAATTGCCTCGGAGGCACCGAATCCAAGGAAATTAAAACCTAATTCCGTGTCTTTCGTGTTTCCGAGGCACATAGATTTGTGGCAAAAAGCAAGTCCTTACTTCACAATCATCAGTTTCGCAAACTTCAGTAACAATTGCTTATTACCAAGTCCTTGAAAGAATACGGTTGCTTTAACATTAGGCAAAGCACCTTCCAAACTTATAATTTTTCCGAATCCGAATTTTTCATGCTCCACTTCCATACCGCCTTGAAATTCATGTGGTTGAGAGGGTGCAAATCCTGGCGTCGGCACATGAGCCTTTGCCAGTAACGAAGTTGTTTTCGGGCGTGGCGGGGGAGCAGAACTTGTACTGGCAGGTTTCGGTTTACTAAAGAAATCACGAGGCTGCGAAGTCCAGGTTTTACGTTCATCATCAAAATTCCCTTCCAAAACATTGCTTTTGGCAGGTTTAACATCCAATTCTAAAAATCTTGGATTGATTTCATTAATGAAACGACTTGGTTCACAGTTTGTTAAGGTTCCCCAGCGGTAACGTGAAGTAGCATACGTAATGGTTAGCTTAATTTCAGCCCTGGTTATGGCTACATAAAACAAGCGGCGTTCTTCTTCTAAATCGGAGCGAGAATTAACTGACATTTGCGATGGAAAAAGGTTCTCTTCCAAACCAACAATAAATACATTTTTAAACTCCAAACCTTTGGCCGAGTGAATCGTCATTAACGAAACGGTATCCTTGTTTTTGTCGCCATCCTTGTCGTCGTTGGTTAAAAGTGCCACATCCTGCATAAAAATATCAAGTCCTTTTTCTTCGATATCTTCACGTTCGGCAAATTCTTTTATACCATTTAATAACTCCTGGATGTTTTCGTATCTCGCTCTGCCTTCAACACTATCATCGGTATACAATTCTTTTAAAATACCAGCATGTTGTGCAATAAACAAAGCCGAATCATAAGCATCAAGCTTTTTTGCTTCAGCCTGAAAGCTCTGAACCATCATCGAAAAATCGTTCAGTTGGTTTGCTAAACGACCATCCACATATTGATGTGCATTGGAAATTACATCCCACATCGTTACATTATTTTGATCGGCAGCAACAATGATTTTATCAATGGAAGTATCTCCAATTCCACGTTTTGGATAGTTAATTACCCTTTTAATCGCTTCCTCATCCTTCGGGTTAAAAGTTAAACGGAAATAGGCAATTAAATCTTTAATCTCTTTACGTTGGTAAAAAGATTGGCCGCCATATATTTTATAAGGAATATTTAACTTGCGTAAACCTTCCTCCATAGCCCTGCTTTGTGCATTTGTACGGTACAAAATGGCAAAATCACTATGCTTATAACCTTTTGTGCTGCGTTCCTGAATAATCGATTCGGCAACCAATTTACCCTCTTCATTATCTGTAAATGCCCGTGCAACCTTAATGCGATCACCTTCATCGTTTTCAGAGAAAACATTTTTTTCCAACTGATTTTTGTTGTTAGCGATGATACTACTCGCCGCATCAACAATATTTTGGGTAGAGCGGTAATTCTGCTCTAACTTGTAGACTTTTAAATCAGGATAATCGCGTTCAAAATTCAGAATGTTTTGAATATTCGCCCCACGGAAAGCATAAATACTTTGTGCATCATCACCCACAACACAAATGTTCTGGTAAGCTGCTGCAAGTTTTTTTACAATTGTGTATTGCGAAAAGTTAGTATCCTGGTACTCATCCACCATCAAATACCTAAATTTTTGCTGGTATTTATTTAAAACATCCGTATGTTCTTTCAGTAAAATGTTGGTTTTGAATAATAAATCATCAAAATCCATGGCGCCAGCTCTAAAACAACGTTTAGCATATTGCTCATAAATCTGCCCAATCAGCGGACGTTTATTTTGAATGTCTTCAGCTTGAATTTGGTCGTTAGCCTGATATTCGCCCCACGAAATCAAATTGTTTTTAGCAGAAGAGATCCTTCCAAACACGAAGTTAACCGCATAAAGTTTATCGTCTAACTGCATTTCTTTCAAAATGGCCCGCAGAACGCTTTTGCTATCATCCGTATCGTAAATGGTAAAATTACTTGGATAACCAATTTTTTCACGATAAGTAATTACGCGTGTTTTGCCAGAACCAGCACCTGCAACAATCATTACCGGTCCTTTTGTATTCTCTACTGCTGCTCTTTGCTGTGGGTTTAATCCTTCTAAATAATCCAAATTGACTCCTGTTTTTTTGAGGCTCAAAAATAACAATTCAAAAGTTTTTTATTGAATTTGTGGAGAAATAGAAGGGTGATTTTTTTGAAAAGCAAAACCTGTGCATCATTATTAAGTTAGTCCTTTGCTTTGCTTATACGCCTACAGGCCTTAGGCTTCTGGCAGGTATCCGGCTACGCCAAGGTTTAGAAATGATGGGTTTCTGCTACTATTTAAGGTTTAAAAACCCAATTCCCTACGTCATGCTTAATTTATTGTAGTTCTGCTGTATTTATTTCAGCTAAGCCACTTTGTTCTTAAGGCCCTGAAATAAATTCAGGGTGACGAAAGGTCGAACATTTAGGTGGCGAAGGTTAAGTATTCTGCCATAATTACACCTAAAATATTTAGGAATAGAATTTGATATGTCGTAATTATGGAAGAGAGAAAAATAAATAAAGACATAGAATTTAGCGATATTCCGGAAGGAAACAGCACAGATATTTATGCTAACCTTAAAGAGAAATTAGAAAGCGTTGAGAAGTTTCCAGGTGTGTATCATTTTAAATTTATCATCACTGGCGGCCTTGATA
>SEDB01000426.1 GCA_004210715.1 Pedobacter sp. | reverse complement strand
GAAATGAAATTTACAGCAATCAAGTTTGGTTTTAAAGTAGTTGAAGTACCCATTATTTTTACAGATAGAACTGAAGGAACATCTAAAATGAGCACTAAAATTTTCAGAGAGGCTTTTCTTGGCGTTATCCAAATGAAAGTGAGCAGTTGGTTTAGAAATTATAGTCGAGAGTCGGGCGTCCGAAGTCCGAAATCTTAACCGATTAAAAATTAATGACCAGGGATTAAGACTTTTTTCCCTGGCTTTCCCTGATCATGGCACCAAAATCTTGTTGTTTAATCATGGCCTCTACTGTCATTACTAAACGTTTGGTTCTTGTTACTTCAGTTTTAGCCTCATTAATCCATCTGATAAAATAGTTTTGATGAGATTTGGGCTGTTGTAAAAAGGTTTTTAACAATCCTTCTTCATCTGCCAAACAAATCTCCAAATCTTCAGGCATATCTATTTTAAAATCTTTGTCTTCCTCTAACCACAGTTCTACTTTTGCACCGACTTCTTTTTTCAGTTTCTTGCGAAGTTCCGTTTTTAAAGCAATAATAAAATCGCCCTCTCCCATTGGTGTGGTTGCTATGCCACTAATTTCTATCTGATCTATTTTACCTTTAACCCTAAATGATGTTTTACAGTCTGGTTTGATTTGATGGGCAATAGCTGTTGGAATAAAAACATAACTCCAACCGGTCTTCTCTCCCATTTGTTCAAATTTTTCTATTTCGGTTTTGATGTGAATCATGGTTTAAAAATAGGAAATTAAATTATTCGGCTAAAAAAATAGGCAAATCATGAGCTGATTAATTTCTCTAATTGGCTCATCAATTTTACTGAAACAAAGAAAGTTGCCCTTCAACTGGTTGATTTCCCAGAAAATAAAACTCATAGATTACCTCAAACTGCCCAATGAATGTATTAAATTTTCTAATCGCTATCTTTTCGCAGTTAAAATCTAAATTTATATCATTAAAAATATAATTTGCAGCTTCTATTTGATTTGGATTTAATTCTCTCCCGATTGATATATGAGCCGCTGATCCATTTGTGACATTCATATACTTTAAACCTCTTCTAGAATTCTTGAATAAATCCCTTAAGTATTTTTTTGAATTAATATCGGGCAGCAAAACAAGTGCTTTGCTTTGCTCAGACAACACTATCTTATCGAATGAAACATATTCAGGTTTTTGGTACAAGCAAAAATTCTTTACATAATATTTATAAAAAAGAAATTCATTTGGATCAGCATCAAATTTACAATAGTCATGTGTGCTTCAGAATTTCGACTTTTATAATGACCTACATTTAGAGCCAATTCATCTTTCATAATTTTGACTCTACCAATGATTTCTTTCTGAGGGTAAAGAACTATTGAATACCAATCCTTTTTCAATTTTGTATTCATATTTCTCATGATTAATCAACCGCTACCGGATTCATCTGTATATCCAGCTTTGCAAATTTTACAACTTCTACACTTTGAAAGCCAAAATCCTCTACAATTTTGCCCAAAATCAAATAACATCCTTTACCTTTAAAAGGATACATTGGCGTTGTGTTCGGAAAA
The DNA here is from genome assembly GCA_004210715.1 of Pedobacter sp. Lineage (GTDB taxonomy): Bacteria > Bacteroidota > Bacteroidia > Sphingobacteriales > Sphingobacteriaceae > Pedobacter. The sequence continues at coordinate 617 of SEDB01000426.1, read as the reverse complement.
TGTGTGGTATCGAAAAAATCACCATTGTTATCTAAAAAAGTACCAAACCACATTTTGGTATTTTTAATTGTGTGAACCGTTTTTTCGCAAACGTAATTACCCACCATCCGAACCGTTTTACCCACATGCTTATTCATATCAGCAGCCATCACATCACCCCTATATTTTGTTTTCAAGAAATCGAACATATTATAGTTTAATGGAAAAGTCAGCAATTCCCATTCCACGTAGGCGTCTTCAAGTGCTGAATTTTCAAGCTCGGGCAGCGAATATTCTTTATGTTGTAAATGGAATAATTCGGCAGTGTTTGCTCGTTTTTGATTATGCCCTAAATAGTTATAAATTTCCCAAAGCAATGTTTTTTTGTCCTTTCCGGTAAATCTTAAAGCACCCAAACGAATCAATAAAATGGCCTGTTCTAAAGTAATTTGAGTTCGTTTTACAAAATGCCCTAAATCTTTATAAGCTCCGTTCAGTCTACGCTCTTTTGGAATGCCTTCGATAAATTTATTTTCTAAACCTTGTATACCCACAAAGCCCAAAAAGGCATCATTTCCATTTATATTTACAGTTTCATCGCTACGGTTAACACAAGGCAAATGCACCTTTGCGCCTGT
>SEDB01000425.1 GCA_004210715.1 Pedobacter sp. | reverse complement strand
TCAGATAAACTCATGCCTTTTCTATATTGAAAAGTTCCTGGTGCCCTCACGTAGCCACCGATGCTAATGGAAGTTTCATCTCTTAAATCTTTGGTTGAGGTAATGAATACAGAATCTTCACGCATCAGTGCAATATCCTGTGTTTTACCAGACATGATGTTTCCTAAATTGAAAGAGATCATCTCCTTCTCCAAATCAGGTGTAATCCTCTTAATATACCCATTTCCTAAAACCGCATCATCCCGAAGGCCATCTGCTTTTGCAATTAACGATTTCAGGGTAACACCCTGGTTTAATTCAAAAGTACCTGGTCTGTATACTGCTCCTTCAATTACTACACGATTGGCAAATCTTTCTAAAATTGCCCCAAAGTAAACTGAATCCGCATTTTTTAAGGTGTAGCGATCGAACATATCTGAAGAAATATCTTTTACGCTACGTTCCTTTACACCCACCTGGGTAACTTTTGCAATTCCCTTGTAAGCTAAATCTGCAAATCCTCCGGCGTAATTGATTAAATCACTTAGTGTTTCTGATGGTTTAAGTTCATAAGCGCCAGGTCTTTTTACGGCCCCATCTATCGCTACTCTTGTATCATAAACAGGTATTCTGATCACGTCCTGATCTCTTAAACTTACATTATCAGACTGAATCCCTTTTTGAAGAAAGTTATATAAATCAACTATTTGAATGACTCTATTGTTTCTGATCAGTTCTATCTTTCTTAAAGAGCCACGATAAGTTGGACCTCCGCTTTGATATAATGCATTGAACAAAGTTGATAAAGAGGAAACGGTGTAGGTTCCCGGCGTTGCGACATCGCCAATGATTGTCACTCTTATGCTTCTTACAGTGCCCAAATTAACAGTTAATTTGGTCTGGCCAGATGACAGTGCAGGATAAGCTTTAGCCATTTTTGACTTAATTTGACTGGTAGCCTGCTCAATACTCAACCCGTTAACATAAACCAGGCCAGCGTAAGGGATTTTTACGGTTCCCTCAGGACTTACCTTGGCATTTGTTGTGCTTTCATTTACGCCCGTTAGTAAAATGGCTAACTCATCATCCGGACCTAAGACATAATTTTTAGGTGTTGCAATTCTAATGTTAGGTTCGAATTTAATGTTCGGATTACTAAAAAATTCGTAGCCATATATTGGGCTCGGTTTTTTAATTGGCTTTGCTTCCGTAATCCTGGTGGTATCTCTGGTTGAAGTAGTTTGAGGCTTTGCTGCCGCGTTGTTAGCGGGAGCTACTTTAGCTGTTTTTCCTCCTGATGAGAGGCCAGCCAATCGCTCTTTATATTTATCCACTTCAGCAGGATCCATTCCTCTTGCGGTTAAGAGCTTTATTGCATCAGCTTCTGATATTCCTGAGGCTTCAAATCTTTTAGATATTTCTAATATTTGTGCGTCAGAAAGTTGTTCAACCCTCACTTTACTTAGATTATCAACAGAAATTTGTGCAAATAATGAGGTGCTGGTTAAGAGCATAACCAGAATAAAAGCACAGTAGATATATTTTAAGCGCATGAATTGAATTTTAATTTTAATATAGCTGCAAATATAAGTTAAAAACTGATGTGTCGTTTATGATGAAAAGCTTATTTGCTGATCGAATCACATCAGATGATTATGACAACGAATATATTAATTGGCCAGGGTTTCACTAAATATATTTAAAATTGAGGCTTTAAATTTATCGAGCGAGAATAATGTATGAATTCTAATGTTACCAAGTTTGCCCATGCTCAAAATTTTCTCTCTATCCCTAATTAACTTTAATATTTCACCAGCAGATTGATCAGCATCATCATAAGGTATTATGATCCCAGTTTCCGTATGTGCCACCATTTCCAAGGCGCCACCATGATTGGTTGCCACAACAGGTTTCGAGCTGGCCATAGCTTCTAAAATTACCGTTGGAAATGGATCTGGAAGAATAGAAGGCAAAACGAAAATATCAATAGACTTCAGGATGTTTGGTATATCCGTTCGGTAACCGATATAAAAAACCGATTGCGAAGGTAGCTCATTCTTGATCCGATTGATCAATTTATCAACCAGGTGTTCATTGCCCGGATAAGCATCACCAGCGATCACAAATTTCGTGTCGGGCTCGCTATTCAAAATCTGCTTAGCAATATCTATAAAATAATCCTGACCTTTCCAATGATTAAC
>SEDB01000424.1 GCA_004210715.1 Pedobacter sp. | reverse complement strand
TGCGTTTGGAATAGCACCATTTACAATATTGCCCAGTGGATTGTTGTTGATAGATTCGCTACGTAAGTTGTAGTATAATTGTGTTTGGAAAGGATTAGTAGCCTGCCCAACCATTGCATAACCTGCTCTCAACTTACCAAAACTAAGGAAAGATGGTTTCCATAATTCAGAAAACACAAATGATCCACTAACCGCAGGATAAACCGAGTTTAGTTTATTATCCCTTCCAGGCGTTGCCAGTGTAGAAAACCAATCACTTCTTGCACTTCCTGTTAAATATAAAATGTCTTTATAGGTTACCTCTAAAGTTCCATAAACCGATTGTGTTTCCTGATCTTGTTTGTAAGCAGACACAGACTTCCCACCAGTATTTGCTAGTGTATAAATTCCGAATAATTGGAAATTCGCACCGCCATTGGTTACGCCTTCACTTTGTGTTCTGCGGTAACTTGCACCAATATTTGGCGTGATGGAGATGTCATCAATTTTGAATGATTTTCCGATTAATCCATCCACATTGATGTCCGAGAATTTACTATTTTGTTCTGTGTATCCCCCATCAGCATCATAAGCCGTACCTGATGGCGTAACAGCGATATAGTTATCATTATAAGAATCTCTTCCGGCTCTGGCCTGCAAAAACAATCCATTATCGAAAGTATATTTCGCACTTACCGAACTTAGCAAACGTTCCCTCTTAGTATCGTGGATAAAATCATTTGCAGCAAACCAAGGATTTGTAGCATAGGGATTACCTGTATTGTAAGAAAGCTCATTTCCATCTGGTTTTTTACCCGGCTGCAAGGTTGCTATATTTACACTTGTTGGTAAAAATGCCGCATTGTAATTGGCGTTGCCTGCACCATCTGATAACATCGGGCGGTTTTTAGCCTGCTCTAAAATATAATTTACCCGTGCATCAATCACCAGATTTTTAATCGGATCAAAAGTGCTCGATAAAGTGAAGTTTTGTCTGTTTAAACCTGAATTAGGTACAACAGAACGGTTGGTTAAATCACTTGCAGATAGACGAATTACGCCGCCTGTGAACGATTTATTTAAAGCCAAAGTATTGGTCCAGCTTCCACCAGTTCTATAAAAATCTTCGATATTATCTTTTTGAGCTGAGTAAGGTCTGCTCACGCCATCAAACTGAATCACGTTTGATCCATCTAGTGGAGCACCCCAGCTTGAGCTTCCTGTTGAAGCCGCAGCCAATTGTGTAGTTGGTTTTTGACCGTTTACCCCCTGACCATAAACATATTGCCAGTTAGTTCTATCCATTACCTGCTCAGCAACATAATTGCTACTGAACTCGATGCTGTTTCCTTTACCGCTTTTGGTCGTGATTAAAATAACTCCAGCTTTTGCCCGGTTACCATAAAGCGCTGATGCCGCGGCACCTTTCAAAACAGAAATACTTTCTATATCATCTGGATTGATGTTACTGATCGCATCTCCTAAATCTGGTGCGTTATCGTACTGACCGCCATTGTTTCCAATACCAATAGTACTTTTGTAACCAACCGGAGAGTTTTCCATCGGGATACCATTTACCACATAAAGCGGCTGACTTGATGGACCCATACTGGAAACACCACGAATAGTAACATTGGTTGCTGCTCCAGCACCACCAGAAGTTCCGGCGATATCTAAACCTGCAACTTTACCAACAAGAGAGTTGGTAATATTATTTTCACGGGCTTGCGTCAAGGTTTCGCCGCCAATTTGGGTAACTGAATAACCTAGCGCTCTTCTTTCCTTTTTGATACCCAAAGCAGTTACTACCACATCTGTAAGTTGTTTCGTATCTTCAGCCAGAACAATATTGATTGTAGTTTGAGTACCGATTGCAACTTCTTTTGTTTGAAATCCTGCGTATGAAACCACTAATACCGCATTTTCTGGTGCATTTAGCGAAAACTTGCCATTGATATCAGTAGATGTTCCAATCCCAGTTCCCTTCACACGTACACTTGCGCCCGGTAGTGCACCACCTAAAGCATCTTTAATAAAACCGATGCAGAAACATTCAGGCAAGTAATGAAAACCATAATACAGGTCAATTTCATTAGCATAATGAATTTTAAAAGCTTCCGGCGTAGCGGATGCCCTTGCAGTAAGTAATAATTAATCATATTTTTGTTTTTTTTGGTTGCGTAAGTTCTTGGCAGCAATCTGTTTGCGCATAAACTGCCATTAATTAATCAAAGAAGAAATATTAAGGGCGGTGCTCCAACACCGTCCTTTTTTATCTACTTCGAGATAATCACCTGGTTTCCTTGTATCTCATATTTAAAATATTCTACTCCTTGTAATGCCTTAAGTGCTTCTTCCAGTGTTTCATTACTAAACGTTGCGGTAAAGCGGTATTTTTCTACGGCAGTATTTGTAAATTTTATTTCCACATTGTACCATTTTTCTAGTACGTCCTTGATTTCATCAAAATCCTGATCGTAAATTTCAATCCGATTTTTGGTCCAGGCTGTTTCTACAATTGTACTGTCTTTAATTAAAGTATAATGATTTATTGCTATTTCTGGTCTCGCAAGAGATGGTTTACTGAGATTCGTTTTTTTTGTAGCAATTACTTTTTTGTAGAAAGTAACTTTTTGACTTGGCTTCAAGGTAATTATTCCACCTTTTCCATCGACAGCCTCCATCGTAATCAAACCACGAATCAAAGTCGCTTCGGAAGTTACTTCATCAGGATAAGCCTTTACATTAAACGCTGTACCCAAAACATTGATTTTAAAATCGCTGGTGTGAACAATAAATGGAACATCTTTACAATGAACCACATCAAAAAAAGCTTCTCCAGTTAAATTAACTTCACGTGTTTTTGTATT
>SEDB01000071.1 GCA_004210715.1 Pedobacter sp. | reverse complement strand
ATTTCAAAAGCTTCGTAAGCATATTTAGAGTGAGAAGTGGTAAAAATGATTTTATTAGTTTTATGCCGAATGGCTTTTGAAAGCTCTATGCCAGATATCATTGGCATATCAATATCCATAAAAATGATATCGACATTTCCATTTCCAACTATTTCTGTAAGCGCTTGCAAAGGATCAGTGAAGGCTTTTACAAGCACCACATTTGAAAGGGTGCTGAGGTATGATTTTATACCGTTGATGGCATGAATATCATCATCAATTACGATACAATTTAATTTCATTTGGTAGATAGACTAGAAGACAGCCAAATTACATGATGATTCTTAAAAACCGAAATTTTGGTTGTTTATCAAGGTTTTTGTTCTGTTCGTAAAGTATTTAAGTCTTTATGTATAATTATAACTTTATGTTGTGATAATAATGAACAACACGATTATAGTAAAATGAACAAAACAGTTTTGTTTTAATTGGTTGTATAACAATATATTGTATGTATAAACGTAAAATAATATATTAATGTGGTCATTTTGGATTGCATTTTATACTACCTAAAACCTAAATTTATGAAAAACAAAACCCGATTGACCAACAGGTTAAATGTTTCTATTACAAAAAAAGTTATTGAGTTGCAAGAAAGAGGCTTTGATTGCGATTTCCTTTTGCTCGCAAATGGAAGCTTGTTGTGCATGCAAACCAATAGAAAATATCCAATGAACACTGTTTCTATTGAGGCGTTAGAACATGGATACGATTTTTTTAGCAATACTTATAAACATGTACATGCCATCGTTACTGGCAATGGAGAACATGGCCTGTTGTTAACAGAAAAGGCATATAACTAAATTGAAAACTTTAGGAGATATACATTAAGCATTTGCTTAATGTATTTTTTTTGCAAGTAATTTATTTTTAGGCTGTTGATCGCTTTAAAATAATAAAGCTTTAATTCGGATCAAACCAAAACTATTACGCTTTCACTTTGTTTAGATTTTATTAGATATATTTAAACAAAATATGACTTATACCATTTCTGATCTTGAGCAGCTCTCGGGCATTCATTCCCATACGATCAGGATTTGGGAGCAACGGTACAATGCTTTGCAACCCATGCGTTCGCAGGGAAATACCAGGCTGTACGACGATATTCAATTAAAAAGATTATTAAATATTGTTAGCTTAAATCAAGCTGGCTTAAAAATTTCTAAAATTTGTAATCTGTCTAATCTGGAGGTTGAGGAACTCTTAAGTAAGCAATATAGTTATCAATCAAACGATGAATTGGCAGAGTTTTACCTTACAAGATTAATTAAATACGGACTCGATTTCAATGACACTGCATTTAGTAATTTGATTGGCGATTGTATGGAGATACTTGGTGTTTCTAATACTTATCGTAGGGTAATTTATCCGCTATTGGTTAGGCTTGGGTTAATGTGGCGTAAAGATGAGATTTGCCCAGCTCATGAGCATTTCATATCTAACCTGATTCGTCAAAAACTATTCACGGCCATAAATTCTTTTAAATTAGAAAATAAAAACCCTGAAACATGGTTACTTTTTCTACCAGAGGATGAAGACCATGATATTGGATTGATATTTGCCAATTACATGCTTAGGTTACATCATAAAAATGTTATCTATTTAGGTAGCAAAGTTCCTTTTGAATCTATTCACGCTGTTTTTTCGACTTTAAAAGTAGATCATGTTCTGCTTTTTATGGTCAGATCAAGATTGGAGGAAGCAGTGCAAAAATATATTGAAAAATTATCTGAAGTTTGTAAATCGGCTAAAATTCACCTGGCTGGAAACAGTTCGGTAATTGAGAAACTTAAAGAAATAGATCATATCGATTGTATTAAAACACTCGAAGATTTCGAAAAATCAATTCAAAATCCCCATTAAAATGAAAGAAATGTTCGACCAATTATCGGCAAATTGCAGTAAACTGACCACCAAAAGTTACAGCACCAGTTTTTCTTTCGGAATTTATTTTCTGGGTAAAGCACTACGTCCGCCAATTTATGCTATTTATGGCTTTGTACGCCTGGCCGATGAAATAGTGGATAGCTTTCATAACTACGATAAAAAATACCTGCTCGAAAAGTTTAACCGAGATACTTTTGAGGCCATTGATTTAGGAATTAGCTTAAATCCTGTGCTCAACTCTTTTCAAAAGGTTGTAAATGAATTTCAAATTGATCATCAATTGATCCATCAGTTTTTAAAAAGCATGGAAATGGATTTGCAAGATCAATTTTACACTCACGATCTTTATAAAGAATATATTTTAGGTTCTGCAGAAGTGGTGGGTTTGATGTGTTTAAAAGTTTTTACCAATGGAAGCGAAGCGGAATATAATCGCTTAAAGCCCTTCGCCATGAAATTAGGTTCTGCTTTTCAGAAAGTTAATTTTTTGAGGGATGTAAAGGCAGATCTTCAATCATTAAACCGTAATTATTTCCCGAACGTAAATCTCGCTGCTTTTTGCGATAATGAGAAGCGGGCAATTGAACAGGAAATCGAGAATGAGTTTGAGGAAGCTTTAATCGGAATCAAGATGCTACCTGCAAGTGCAAGAAACGGCGTTTATCTGGCTTTTATTTATTACAAAAAGTTGTTTAATAAGATTAAGGGTTTGAGTGCAGAAAAAATAATGACGGAACGAATCAGGATTTCCAACCACCATAAAATAGGCCTGATGTTCGATTCTATAATCCGTCATAAATTAAATGTGATTTAAAATTTAATGGAAGAACATGTAATACTTGTTGATGAACTTGACTTGCCACAAGGCAAAATGGAGAAGTTGGAAGCGCACCAGAAAGGAGCGCTTCATCGGGCATTTTCTGTTTTTGTTTTTAATGATGATCAAGAACTTTTGTTACAGCAACGGGCTAAAGCGAAATACCACTCAGGCGGTTTATGGACGAACACCTGCTGTAGTCATCCGCGAGAAGGAGAAAGCAATTTAGCAGCTGCAGAACGGAGATTAAAGGAAGAGATGGGGATGAGCTGCGAACTGCTGTATGGTTTCAATTTTCTATATAAGGCAGAATTTGAAGATGGATTGATAGAACATGAACTGGATCATGTTTTTTTTGGGAAATCGAATTCCAAACCTCAAATTAATACGGTAGAGGTAGAAGATTTTAGATATGTAAAGCTTGAGGACTTGAAAGAAGATATTGAAATGAATCCAAATATGTACACGCCCTGGCTAAGAATTTGCTTAAACAAAGTGATTGAACATCATATTACACTGTAAAATAAAAAACGGGCATACAGCCTAAGCCATATACCCGTATCTAAATTAACGCTCTCGAGGACAAATATAGGACTACTTTATAAATTTCCTAATAGTTTAACATTTCTTTTACGTTCAGATTATAGTTGAATTATACTTTTGTTTTTTCATGATAAATTAAGTAACTGATATATAGTTTTTTGGTGCCGTAGGCGCTTGGCCTTTTAGCCATATTTTTTTTGACATTCCTTGCAAAAATAAGTTTGTCTATTTGTTTTTCCCATTTCCCTTTTTACAACCTGGTGGTTCTTTGCGCATTTCTTTTGTTGATAAACTTCCCAGTGTTTACTTAAAGTATCTTCCTTTTTCCATTTTAAAAAATCAAAAGCATAATGTTGAGCTTCTTTAATAATTTCATTAAGTTTTTTAGCAGGAATATCTTCAATTTTACTTAGGGGATGAACGCTGGTTCGGTAGAGTACTTCATTTTTAATAATATTTCCTACTCCTGCAAAAATATCCTGATTCAGCAATACATCGCAGATATAAGATTGTTTGGTCTCCTGAAGTTTTTCCATGGCCAGCTTCGGATTCCAGTGTTCAGACATCACATCAGCCTTCCAATCATAATGAGTATTAATGTTGCCTTCCAGCAAATCAATTTTGCAGGTGTAAAAATTTAATTGATCGCTTTTTAAGGTAATTCCGAGTTTTAATGCGGTTTTCTTTGTTTCATTAATCAGGTAGGTGCCAAAAAGCATAAAATGAATTCGTACGGTAAAATCATCAAAACAGATCAAAAAATGTTTCCCCCAGCTTTTAAATGCCTTTATTTCTTGATGAAGAAGTTTATCCTTATCAATGGTTTTGACATTCCCGGCTATTTCTAAAACTTCAGGCTTACCAAGATGTAGATCTGCTATCAAATCTTTTAATATCACAATTGATGGTCCTTCAGGCATCTTCCAGTTTCTTAAAGGTAAAGTGGTCTTTGATGTAATGGTTGAAATATCTACCTTTTGAACTGGCAGCTTTCAGCATCTTATGATATTTCTGTGGTACGTTTTGATAGAGATAAACCATTCCGGTAACAAAGGTTATTTTAAGCGATTTCGCATCAGCATCATAGCTGAAATGATCTATAACTGATGATGGCATAATGATTTAATATGGAGTGAACGTTTAAACATTGGCTCATTCGCTTTTCAATTCTGATTCCTCCTTGGCCGCACGAATCTTTTCTTTCTTTAAATCAATTCTGATGATATTGTAAAGGCTCATATACACATTCGCTATCCAAACAATGGCGAAAAAAGCAATGACATAGCCTCGCCAGTCTGGATAAATTAAAGTGTATTTTGTAATAAATAGGATAATTAACGTTACGTAGTGACTGAAACAATACTCGCATGTAAAAACATAGAAAAATTTCCGCTGAACTAGTTTATTGCAGTTTTTAGATCGATCTACACAAAACTCTCTCGCTTCTCTAAAAATCTCTTCTTTTGTAACTGTCCAGGCAATGCAGGCTACGGGTAGCGCTAGTACAAAAATGTAATAGATATGTGATTCCATGAAACTGTTTTAAATATAACCTTCAAGCGTCTAAAATGTTTACGAGATGGCAGAAACATTTTGTCATTAATTCTGTTAAACTCATAAAACCATCATTATGGAAAGATCAGAAATCGTATCTCTACTTGAGGTCATCAATCAACAGGTAAATTCCCCAATTCTAGGTGGAATGGAAGAAGACTATGAAGAATTAGAAACCATGGGGCTTGTAAAAATAAACCGCGATTCTGTGCAATGGACAGCTGTAATGACTTCAGCAGGAAATGCTTATTTAGGTCATGATTAATGAGCCAAATTCAATAATATCAATTCAATAATTTATTGATATAAAACTTCTAAATTTGCGGCTGGATTGAAATTGGCATCGTTTAATAAAATGCTATTTCTTTCATGCTTATGACCAATATTCAACTAAGAACGGTTAATGTAACCCGATATGTTACGCCATTACGGGAAGGTGGCTCTATGCCTGCCATTGCCGAAGCCGATGACAATTTTTTATATGTATTGAAATTTCGGGGTGCTGGCCAAGGTACCAGGGCTTTAATTGCGGAATTAATTGGGGGCGAGATTGCAAGATTACTTCAACTTCGTGTACCTGAATTGGTTTTTGCAAATCTTGATGTAGCATTCGGCAGAACAGAACCTGATGAAGAAATTCAGGATTTGTTAAAAGCAAGCGTTGGATTAAACTTAGCGCTACATTATTTGTCTGGTGCTATTACTTTTGATCCAACGGTAACTACAATAGATGATAAACTGGCTTCGCAAATTGTATGGCTGGATTGTTTTTTAACCAATATGGATCGTACCTGCCGAAATACCAATATGTTGGTTTGGCATAAAGAACTCTGGCTCATCGATCATGGAGCATCATTATATTTTCATCATTCCTGGCAAAATTGGGAAGAGCAAGCTACGAGACCATTCTTTTTAGTTAAGGATCATGTTTTGTTGCCTTGGGCATCTATGCTGGAAACTGTTGATCAGGAGTTTCGCTCGATGCTCAATCCGGAAAAAATTCAAGCTGTCATCAATTTAATTCCTGACGATTGGTTGGAAGGAGAGACCAATTTTGAAACTAAAGAGGCACATAGAAAAGCATATGCTTTTTTCCTTGAAACGCGTTTAGCAAATTCTGAAACATTTTTAAAAGAAGCACAACATGCAAGAGAAATTCTTATTTGAGTATGCTGTGATTCGCGTAATGCCAAGGGTAGAACGTGAGGAATTTATTAATGTTGGAATTATTCTATTTTGTGCCAAAAAGAAATTTTTGCAAAGTATTTTTGTGCTAGATGAAGCTAGGCTAAAAGCTTTTTCAATTAAAACTGATATAGAGGAACTTCAAGCAAATCTTTTTGCATTTCAACAAATAAGTATTGGCGCAAAAGGTTCCGGCTCAATAGGGCAATATGATCAGGCTTCACGTTTTAGGTGGTTAACAGCTACAAGAAGTACTGTAGTTCAATGCTCTAAGGTACATCCAGGTTTTAGTGCCGATCCCCATGAAACCATGTTAAGGCTTCATCAGGAACTTGTTTTGTAATTCCATCCGGTTCACATAGATTTAAGATTCACGCCGTTTACCAATTTTACCTTTTAACCAATTCATCTTTTGCCTAAAGAATACTTTAAAAAACTTCAAGAGCTGTTAAATACAGAGCGTGAGGAAGATTTGCAATCTTATATCAAAATTACTGAAAATACTTCTGCTGCTGATCGCCGGGCCTTGGGATTAAGTTGGTATCCGATTGCAATTCGAAATAACGAGATTGGAAGAGGTGATTATTTAACTGTAGAGGTAGAACGGACCACTCACCAAGATCTTTCGCATCAATTTAGATTTGGTTCATCCGTTGTTTTGTTTTCCAATCATAATCCCAAAGAGGATAGATTGGAAGGTGTGATTACACACCAAACGGGCAGTAAGATGAAGATTAGTTTCCGGGTTGATGAGTTGCCAGACTGGACAAAGGATGGAAAACTTGGAGTCGACTTGCTTTTTGATAACAACAGTTATGATGAAATGCAAGGTGCTATAAAGCAAGCCATGATTCTTTCTGAAAATGAATCAGAAAACAAACTGATCAGAATTTTAACCAAAGGAGATAAGCCTTCATTTGGGAATGAAGAAAAATTCATCATTCCCAGTCGATTAAATGAATCGCAACAACTGGCAGTAAATAAAATTGTCACGGCCAATCATTTAGCTATTATTCATGGTCCTCCAGGTACAGGAAAAACCACCACATTAGTACATGCGATTAAATCATTGGCGAAACATAACGATCAGAAGATTTTAGTGGTAGCGCCAAGCAATACTGCTGTTGATTTACTGACTGAAAAATTAGCGGCAGAGGGATTGAATGTGATCAGAGTGGGCAATCCAGCCCGGGTTTCGGAGCGTTTATTGGCTGCAACTTTAGATCGTAAAATGGCTGATCATCCAGAAATGAAAACCATAAAATCGCTTAAAAAACAAGCCAGTGAATACAAAAATATGGCTCATAAATATAAGCGAAGTTTTGGTAAAGCAGAACGGGAACAGCGTAAAGCCTTGTTTGATGAAGCGCATAAAATCGGAAGAGAGGTAGAGAAAACGGAGCAATATATCATGGATAGTTTGTTCAACAAAGCACAGATTATAACTGCAACTTTGGTTGGTGCAAACCATTACACCGTTCGCAATTTAAAATATAACACAGTAGTGATAGATGAAGCTGGTCAAGCTTTGGAACCCGCTTGCTGGATTCCAATTTTAAAGGCGGAAAAAGTAATTTTAGCTGGCGACCATTTTCAGTTAGCGCCAACGATAAAATCGATCGAAGCATGTAAAAATGGATTAAGTAAAACTTTATTAGAGAAATCCGTTAGTATTCATCCAGAGTCTGTTGTGCTGCTAAATGAACAGTATAGGATGCATCAAAATATTATGGGTTATTCTTCTGGTGTTTTTTATAATAATTCACTTAATGCTCATCATTCAGTGGCAACTCATTTGATTTTTCCTGATGATGAACCACTTACTTTTATCGATACTGCCGGATGTAGTTTTGATGAAAAACTGGATGGAACAAGTACTACAAATCCTGAAGAAGCTTTATTTTTGGTAAACCATCTAACAAATTTAGTTCAGGAAATTGAGTCAAAAAATGTAAATGATTTCCCCTCAATGGCAATCATTTCGCCATATAAGCAACAGGTTCAAATTTTGAAGATTTTAATCGATGAAAATGAATTGTTAAATGCTTATCGGGATAAAATCTCAGTAAATACCATTGATAGTTTTCAAGGTCAGGAGCGTGATGTGGTATACATCAGTCTGACCAGAAGCAATGTTGAAGGATCAATAGGATTTTTGGCTGATACACGAAGAATGAATGTTGCAATGACCAGAGCAAGAAAAAAGTTAGTGGTAATAGGAGACAGTGCAACGCTTTCAAAATCCAAATTCTACGCAGATTTTATTCAGTATGCTGAAAAGCTTAACGCTTACAGAAGTGCATGGGAATTTATAAATAACTGATTATTTATGCTTTTAGAAACGTCTTAAAGCGCTAATAAATTATTACATTTGAGAAAATCATTCCCAGATTATCTTATTACTGAAAAAACTTTCTAAACTTCTTAGAAGTAAAACTGTATTATATAAAGAGGTAATGATTATTATGGCCATTTTATACAATACAGATATTTAAATGAAAGAAGGAATTAAGGTTTTAATTGCAGACGACAGTGACTTGATGCGTATGGTGATGAAAGGTTTTTTTCGCAAACTACTACCCGTAGTAAACATTTCTGAACTGACTAACCTTCCCGATACCTTTGAATTGCTCCACAAAGAACAATTTGATTTCATCCTTTTGGATATAAATATGCCTAGAGGAGATAGTAATCCCAATACAATTAGACAAATTCATGCCATTCAGCCTAACGTAAAAGTATGTATGTTTACCGGTAATGATAAATCAGTTTTAGAAAAACAGTACACTGATGCAGGTGCAATGGGCTTTATTCAAAAGGATGAAAATATGAGATCAGCATTAGAACATGTCTTAAAAACTGCCTTTGCTTAAACCTTTTCTAATTTTTTATCTTCCAGTTTTTCTGATATGCTTGCGCCAGCAATAAGTAGTTCGTTGGTAATCAGCTTGGTGTATTCGGTGATTTCCGATTTAAAATCTTTTACTGATGATCCTGATCTGATTTCTTCCAACCTTTTTTCCCATTGACCTGTTAGTTCTGCCTGAGCAATTTGTTTATCTTTTACCACTTCGTAAACAGCCAAGCCTTTGGTGGACGGCACTAGATTGCGTTTTTCACGTGTGATATATTCCCTTGTAATTAAGGTTTCAATAATTGAAGCCCGAGTTGCAGGTGTGCCTAATCCACTGTCTTTCATGGCATAGCGCAATTCTTCATCTTCAATTTCCTTTCCGCAAGTTTCAAGCGCTTTTAATAAAGATGCTTCATTGAACATTGATTTTGGCTTGGTTTGCTTCTCTAACAATGATTTTTCAGTAATTGGTAGTTGCTCACCAACTGCTACTTTAGGTAATGCAGCATTGTCCTCATCTTTTTTATCATCATCAGTTTCATTAAATACCGATCTCCACCCGGCAGAACGAATCACAGTTCCATTAGCAATAAAGGTTAACCCAGATTGGATGGTAATTTTAGTGATTTCCTTTAAACATTCTTGATGAAAAGCTTCTATCATCCGGCCAACTACCATATCATAAAGCGCTTGTTTATCACTGCTTAAGCCATAAGCTTCTTCACCAGTTGGTAAAACAGCATGGTGGTCGGTAACTTTTTTAGCATTTACACTGCGTTTATTTAAGCTAACGGTTTGAAGAAATTGCGCCTGTTTGCCAAAATAAGGATGATTGGTAAACTTCGTAATCAAATCGGGAACACCGGCGAAAACATCATCTCCAATATATCTCGATCCGGTACGCGGATAAGAAACGAGTTTGCTCTCGTACAGATTCTGTAAAATATTTAGCGTTTGATCGGCAGTGAACCCTTTCTTTTTATTGGCTTCTTGTTGCAAGCTACTTAAATCGTGCAAAAGTGGTGGTGGTTCTTTCCTGGGTTTTGCTTCAACCGCAGTTATACTTCCACCAGTTGGAAAACCTGATGCCACATCTTCAACCAAAGAAAAAAGTTTTTC
>SEDB01000070.1 GCA_004210715.1 Pedobacter sp. | reverse complement strand
TAGCGTCTCTCCTATGTTTTTTAGATTGTGTTAGTTTGGTTCTGAGGTTGTTAATATTCAAAGAAAGTTATTTTTTTATCAAAAAACAAAAAATAAAATGTTAAAAAATAAATTAACCGTCTCAGTACCCTATTTTTGTATGTTTTAAAAACCCAACGTTTACTAAATGGGTTATGTTTTAAAATCTTGATAATACATGAGCAAAAAAGAAGCCGAAAAAGATCCGCATAGAAATATAATTATAAAAGGTGCTCGTGTGCACAACCTAAAAAACATCGATGTTGCTATTCCAAAAAATAAATTGGTGGTGGTTACGGGCATGTCCGGTTCGGGGAAATCTTCTCTCGCTTTTGATACTTTATATGCAGAAGGGCAGCGCCGGTATGTAGAAAGTTTATCATCGTATGCCCGTCAGTTTATGGGCCGGATGAACAAACCAGATGTCGACTACATTAAAGGTATTGCTCCGGCTATTGCCATCGAACAAAAGGTAATTACTTCCAATCCGCGTTCTACAGTTGGAACATCCACTGAAATTTATGATTATTTGAAACTTCTATTTTCCCGAATTGGAAAAACAATTTCCCCTGTTTCGGGAAAAGAGGTAAAAAAGGATTCGGTAAGTACGGTAGTTGATTACGTAAGCTCGATGCCAGAAGATACAACTGTTACTATTTTTTGTCCGCTGTATCCTCATAATAACCGTACGATAAAAGAAGAACTTGCCATTTTATTGCAAAAAGGTTTTTTAAGAGTTCTAATTGAAAATAAAATATTAAAAATCGAATCTGTTTTAGATGACGCTGATTTTAAAGATGCGGAATTAATTGATGATAAAACAGTTCAGATTTTAATTGACAGAATTGTAACCAATCAAGAAGAAGAAACCTTAAGCCGCTTGGCCGATTCGGTACAAACCGCTTTTTTTGAGGGAAAGGGAGATTGCTATGTGGAAGCAGAAGGTAACACGAAACACTTCAGTGATCGCTTTGAACTGGATGGAATAAAATTCGAAGAGCCTACTCCAAATTTCTTTTCTTTCAATAACCCGTACGGTGCATGTAAACGTTGTGAAGGTTACGGGAATGTAATTGGTATTGACGAGGATTTGGTTATTCCTGATAAAAGCAAAAGTGTATTTGACAATGCAATTGCCCCTTGGAGAGGAGAAAAAATGAGCGTTTGGTTGCAAAATTTTATTAAGGCTTCTTCCAAATTTGATTTCCCTATTCACAGACCATTTAGTCAGCTTACAGAAAAGGAACAAAAGTTGCTTTGGACTGGCAATAAATACTTTGCCGGATTGGATGCTTTCTTTAAAGAATTAGAAGAACAAACTTATAAGATTCAATACCGGGTAATGTTATCCCGCTACCGCGGAAAAACGACTTGTCCGGAATGTAAAGGATCACGATTGCGTAAAGATGCGTCCTATGTGAAAATAGCCGAAAAATCAATTATAGATGTTGTGTTGATGCCACTTGCTAAAGCCCTGGTTTTCTTTAATGAATTAAAGTTAAATCCAACTGATACTAAGGTTGCAAAACGTTTGCTTGCTGAAATTGATAATCGTTTTCTTTATCTAAATAATGTGGGTTTGGGTTATTTAACCTTAAACCGTTTATCGAATACCTTATCAGGGGGAGAATCGCAAAGAATTAACCTTGCAACCTCTCTTGGAAGTAGTTTAGTTGGATCAATATATGTTTTAGATGAACCAAGCATCGGTTTACACCCACGTGATACCAACAAACTGATTGAAGTATTAATTTCTTTGAGAAATGTTGGTAACACCGTTTTAGTGGTAGAACACGAAGAGGAGATGATGCGTGCTGCGGATTATATTATTGATATTGGTCCTGAAGCTGGTACGCATGGTGGAAATTTAGTTTTTAGCGGCAATTACGAAGAAATTTTAAAGGATAAAAACAGTTTAACCGGCCGTTATTTGTCAGGTGTTGAAAAAATCGCAATCCCCGAAAAACGACGTAAATGGAAAGACCATATTTTAATTAAAGGTGCCCGGGAAAATAACTTAAAAAATATCGATGTCAAATTTCCATTAGGTGTTTTTACAGCGGTAAGTGGGGTTTCCGGCTCAGGTAAAACCAGTTTAGTTAAAAAGATTTTATATCCTGCTTTGCAGAAAGCAATTGGAAATTATGCGGGTGAGCAAACAGGTGCTTATGACGGGATTTTCGGTAATTACGATTTGATCAGTGCCGTAGAAATGGTAGATCAAAATCCTATTGGCCGTTCCAGTCGTTCAAATCCGGTAACCTATGTAAAAGCTTGGGATGATATTCGAGCATTATTTTCTGGTTTAGCTGCAGCAAAAGCAGCAGGGTTAAAAAATGTCTCTGAAATATTAGATATGACGATTGATGAAGCTGTTGATTTCTTCAAGGATGAACCAAAAATCCTGAATAAACTTAACCCACTGGTTGATGTAGGTTTGG
The DNA here is from genome assembly GCA_004210715.1 of Pedobacter sp. Lineage (GTDB taxonomy): Bacteria > Bacteroidota > Bacteroidia > Sphingobacteriales > Sphingobacteriaceae > Pedobacter. The sequence goes on along the minus strand of SEDB01000070.1, from coordinate 13,470 downwards.
GTTATGTTCACCTAGGTCAATCATCCAATACTTTATCAGGTGGTGAAGCACAGCGAATTAAGCTAGCTTCCTTCTTAATTAAAGGGAATAATGCGAGTAAAACGTTATTCATATTTGATGAACCAACGACAGGTTTACACTTCCACGATATTAAGAAATTGCTTAAAGCGCTAAATACTTTAATAGAGCAGGGGAATACCATTTTAGTAATCGAACACAATATGGATATGATTAAATGTGCCGATTGGGTTATCGATATAGGTCCCGAAGGTGGTGATGGTGGTGGCCAACTGGTTTTTGAAGGCGTGCCTGAAGATTTGATTAAAGAGAAATCATCCTACACCGGAAAATATTTAGCATCGCATTTGAATTTAAATCCATAATTTCGGCAATGCTTTTTCTAACCTTTTTCATAGGCATCATTCTCAACGCTATGGGGTATATCCCTCCTGGCAACATCAACCTTACCGTTGCGCAATTGGCCATTAACAAAGGCATGCGGCAGGTTTGGTATTTCATCCTATCTTTCTCTTGTGTAGAAGTATTTTTTACATTCGGTATGATGCGTTTTGCCCGTTGGGCAATGAGTGACATCAACCCGAATGAGGCGGTGAGCGAGGTGAGGTTAGGTACATTGGTTGATTGTTTCATGATCCTGATGTTCATTACCATGGGTACGATTACATGGATTAACCGTAAAAAAGCGCCTAAAACGAGTAGTAAAAAAGAAGATAAGCGCAGCGGAAGTGTTTTGTACGGCTTAATACTTGGCGTATTAAATCCTGTTCAAATTCCATTTTGGTTGTTTTTTGGCAACTATGTAATTTTACATGAGTGGATTGAAACGGATTATTTATCATTGGTAATTTTCAGTATAGGATCGGGTTTTGGTTCGGCATTAGCACTTTATGTATATGCGCATTTTGCGACTTTTATTCAAGAGAAATTCGCACTCAGCAGCCTGATTATTAATAAATCGATCGCTATATTTTTATATGTTTTAGCAGCTTACCTGGTGATTAAGCAATTGGTGATTTTGTTATAATCTACAATTCCATTCAATTCGAAAAATAAAAAAATCGTCATTCTGAACTTGTTTCAGAATCTCTTTTGATGGACTTTTCGTCATTGCGAGGCATGAAGCAATCTTAAAGCGTTTGCTAATAAACCCAAAGTGTAAGATTGCTTCGTGCCTCGCAATGACGTAGTGTGTAGGCAGTCGTTATTCTGAACTTATTTAAGAACCTTAATTAGTTGTAAATTCAATTATTTGGAAATGAAAGTTCGGTTTTAATGGCGGCAACCTTATTGCTACTGTTTTAGCGCTACAAATTATTTATAGATGACGTGATGTATAAATCAATTGTCTTATAAAAATTGGATTGCTTTCCGACGCGTTGAGTAAACTGTGCTTTGATGAGATGTGTTAATTTCCTACTTCAAAAACTCCACATTCCAGATTTTTTCTGCTTTTCTTCCGATTAACCAAAATGATGCCGCCAGCACAGAAAAAAATAGGGCTTTATGCCAGCTATCCCAAAAATATTCAAAGTAGCGGGTATAGAGATTTACAAATAGAAATGTGATTCCAAATTCCCGGGCAATATCATCATGATATTTTAAACCAAATAGCGTACTGGCTACACAAACTGCAGCCGAAATTAACGCCCAGTAAAATAGGCTTAATTGCCTTACTGAGTACCATTCTTCTAAGCTGGCAAAGTTGCCGAAAACAGATAATGCCCAGAGTGAAACAAATAGATAAACCATTCCGGCGATATATGTTGCCTGAAAAAAATGCTGTGTTTTTGGTAAAGCTTTCATAATAAATGAAGCAGCTGTCAACGTAGCTCCGAATACTACAAAACGAAGTGGATAATTCATTCCTAAGAAATAATAATTCCATCGGCTCAGGTAGCCTGTTTCAGTTCCAAACCAGGCACCTATTGATATTAATGCAAAAATCCAGATTAATCTTGAGTTGAAAATATAACCCAAACCACCATAGATAAAAACAGAAATTAATATTAGGATTGAAAAGTTGCCAGATCCATTATCCATTGCTTTACCAAAATAGGCGATGGCATTTGCGGTTAACAAGATGGCGGAAAATACAATGGCCTCATTACTAAATTTTAAGTGAGATAATTTTTTCTTTCTGCGGAAGCCCAAAATATATAGCCAGGCTGCTAAGCCGCCAGAAACTATGGCAATTACGATATTCGGTGTATTGTAAACTCTCTTGAGGTAATTTAAAATGGAATTATCAATAAGCAAAGAACCTAAAGCGATAAAACCACAAGCAAGAGCGACCCAAAATGCATACTGCGCCAAACGAAGCCAATCGAAGTTTTTAGCTTCATAACTTTTGCGAAGTTTAATGCTGGTTTCTTCAGTTATCAGCCCGTCACTTTGCCATTGCTCAATCACTTCGTCAAGAAACTCACTCTTTTCTCTATCAACTTTCATAGGTTTGATTATACACGAAGATATAAAATTAGAATCAGGATATTCGTATCATGTATCAAGACCAACTTGCTGATTAAATAACCTCTTTAATCTTTTTATTGTTCCCTACAATCCAAATCACATCACCATTGTCAAAAATGAATTCGGATGATGGATTTAGAATTCTCTCGCTGCCACGTTCGATACCTACTATCAAAGCTTGCGCTTTTTCCCGTATTCCAGCGTTTCTAATGCTTAAACCATATACAGGCGATTCGGTATTGACCACTACTTTCTGCAAGGTCATTTCTTTATCAGGGAAATTTTTTTCGTGTTCTGTTTCAGGAGTATCAACTTCTAAAAGGGCTTTAACAGATGCCAATTGATCATCTGCACCGATGAGCAATAATTTATCGTTGGGATAAAGTCTTTCATCTCTTCCAGGAGTTGGGATATTGTTTCGCCCACGTTCAATGAGGGCAATATTTACGCCATGTTTTTCTCTAATCATTAGCTCTGCGAGGGTTTTGCCAACCACTTCAGATTCTGGCGAAACGGTAATTTCTGTTAAGTGGGTATCCCAAGGCAAAATGTCGGGCTTTTGGTTTTCTCTAGCATTTAAGTTAAGCATAAAACGCTTTTCGAGTTTGTTGTAAAAAGCCTGCAATTTTCGTGAAAAGATAACCATTACCAAAACAATCAATCCTAGTGCAATTCCTGCAGCAATCCAGGTATCGAAAAATTCATACATTAAAAATCCAACGAAGAATATGCCCAGTGCAATTCTAAAAACTTCAATGGCAATTAGCGGGCCACGGGTATATTTTTTGTTCAGCCATAAATGCGAATAAGCTGTTTTCTGTATTCTCCGGATGGATAAGGCCCATAAAAAAGGTGCCATCAGAATAAATGAAGCAATTAAACTGATGATGGTAGATTTTATGCCATTAACCACATTTTTAGCGATGAAAGGCTGAACATATCTCGAAGCTAAAAATATTACAGCGATAATGATTACCGAATGGATAATGGTATTGAACGCATAACTGCGTAAAAGGATTTTCCAATCGCTTAGCGTAGTGATGCCTGCTGTACTGGAACTATAACGGGATATTCCATCAAGCCATTTTTTAGGTAAAACCCGGTTTAAAAAATTATAAAATGATTCGGAATGTTTAATTAAATATGGCGTTGTAAAGGTGGTGATTGCTGATGCTGCCACAGCAATAGGGTATAGAAAATCGCTAGTTACTTTTAGTGTTAAACCTAAGGTTGCAATGATGAATGAAAATTCCCCGATTTGCGCCAAACTCATTCCCGCTTGTACGGAGGTTTTTAGTGGCTGTCCAGACAGCAGTGCACCAAGACTTGAACTTAAAAATTTGCCCAAAATGGTAGCCAATGTTACGACTACAATTGGTAAAGCATAGTCGACAAGGATTTTGGGATCGATGAGCATTCCAACAGATACAAAAAAGACCGCTGCAAATAAATCTTTTACTGATTTTGTTAAGTGTTCAATTTTCTCGGCCTGCGTCGTTTCTGCTAAGATAGAACCCATAATAAATGCGCCCAATGCAGGTGAAAAGCCAACTTTAACAGCCAGCAAAACCATGATTAAGCAAAGTGCCAATGATACCACCAACATGGTTTCATCATTCATTAATTTTCTGGTGGCCTTTAAAAAGCTTGGGATTAAAAATATTCCACCCAAAAACCACAGCACTAAAAAGAATGCAAGTTTTAATATGGAGATGAGCATTTCGCCGCCCTCAAATTGTTGACTTACTGCCAGCGTTGAAAGTAAAACGAGTAATAAAATAGCTACTAAATCTTCTACAATCAACACACCAAAAACCAAACCTGCGAACTTTTTATGTTTAACGCCGAGTTCTTCAAAAGCCCTGATGATAATGGTAGTAGATGAAACGGATAGAATTCCACCAAGAAAAATGCTGTCCATTGTTTTCCATCCCATTAATTTACCAGCAGCAAATCCAATGAGCAGCATAAAAACAACTTCTACAACTGCTGTTATGGAGGCAGAACCGCCGACTTTTACCAGTTTCTTAAAACTAAATTCCAGTCCTAAGCTAAAGAGAAGAAAGATTACGCCAATTTCTCCCCAGATATTAATGCTTTTGGTATCAGTTACTGAAGGGAAGAAATCCAGGTGCGGCCCAACCAAAAGGCCGGCTAAAATGTAGCCTAAAACCAAGGGCTGTTTAATTTTTTTAAATATGAGTGTGGTAATCCCTGCGGCGGCAAGAATTAATCCTAAATCGGCAATTAAATCTGGTAAATGCATTGATGAAATGGTAATGATTAAAATAATTTTTCAAGCTTAATGTAAGTTGAATCTGTTTCTAGAAGCCGCATCGCTGCGGTTAAATTAAGTTACTTACCAAAAAACATGTTTTGGATAAAGCATTTTAAGCAAACACCAATAGTTATGTTTTAATTTTTTGATTATGGGTTTTTCGTTCGAAATCCGATGTTTAAAAAACAATTGTTGCAAACTGAAAATGAGAAGAAAAGCGATCGATATTTTTTGTGTGGTGTTATTGATCAGATCCTTTTCAAAAGTTTCCTTGTCTATTCCTGATTCAGCAGATAATTTGAATTGTTTTTTATCAGAAAAGAAACTGATTTTTACTTTTTCTTTTTGAGCATGCGTGTTTTTTCTTTGCGAAGCTGTGCTCACAAATCCAAATGATATGCTTAAGAATATGATGATGTAAAAAAGCCTCATTGCCGCTAATATAACGAATTTGAGGCTTTTGTTTGAAAGAAAATGTATTTAATGGCTTGCTACTGATGCAAAATAAGACAAGGTTGCTTCTTTGTCATTTTGGAGCTGTACAGTTAACGCTTCCAATCCGGTAAACTTTACATCGTGGCGTAAAAATTTTAAAAAATTCATTTTTATATCCTGACCATAAATTTCCTGGTTAAAATCAAAAATATTAACCTCAATATTCCTGGTCATTCCATTTATAGTAGGACGTTGACCAATGTAGGCCATTCCTTTAAAAGTTGAAGGTTGAAGGTTCAAATTAGAAAGTTTTGGATCTTGCTTAGAATTTTGAATTTCGAGATTTTCACTTTCTTCCTTTGTGTTTTCACTTCCCAGGTTCATTTCAACGGTTACAGCATAAATTCCATCACCAGGAATGAGTTTATAGGTTTCCTCCACAAATAGATTTGCTGTTGGAAATCCAATTGTGCGACCAATTTTATCTCCTTTAATCACTCGGCCAAAGATAGAGAATGGATAACCTAGATAATCTGAGGCCAGGCCAACATCGCCAGCCAAAAGTGCCTGGCGGATTTTAGTTGAACTTACGGCTACATCATGGATATCTTGTTCCATAATTTCCTCCACTGTAAAGCCATAATGAAGCCCAGCGGTTTTTAAATCGGCTAAATTCCCTGTGCGGTCTTTTCCAAAACGATGATCGTAGCCGATAATAATGTGTTTTGTACCAATGTTCTCAACCAGTGTATTTTGGATATAATCATCGGGTAATTGGTTGGAGAAATCTCTTGTAAAAGGGGTAATGATTAAATGATCTACGCCAAGATTTTTTAAGATTTCTGCTTTTTCATTAATGGTATTGATCATCTTTAAGTCTTGATTCTCAGGGTCAATGATCATTCTCGGATGCGGAAAAAATGTTAATATTACACTTTCTCCATTATCTGCCTTCGCTTTTTCGACCAATTGCTTAATGATTTTTTGGTGCCCAAAATGTACGCCATCAAAAGTGCCAATGGTTACTATTGCATTGTTTAGCTTTTTAAACTCTGAAAGGTTGTGGTATATTTTCAAGGTTGATTTCTATATTTTAGTGGGTTCGCATGAGGGATGGAAGCGGTATATCCCGATTCTTCATCGGGAATTTAGCGTACAGCCCGACCCCTTGCGTAGCTTGGGGGCATGCCCAAATTTGTATGTTAATTAATGTAATGTCTGGCGCTTAACCACGCCACCTTTTAAATCGGCAATTTGCTGTTGAATTACAAAAGCATCAGCATCAATTTGCCTTATAGCGGTTTGTAGCTTGCTCATCTCCAGTTTGGTTACTACGGTAAAAATGATGTCAAGATCTTTTTTCTCGCCATAGCCTCCTTCTCCTTTATAAATGGTTACACCACGTTTCATATCGTTAATGATAAAAAGCTTTATATCTTCCTGGCGCTCAGAAATAATGGTTACACCCGTATATTGTTCCAAACCATTTACGATAAAATCGATGGTACTGGATGCTGATAAATACGTTAGAATGGCGTAAAGTGCCGTTTCAATATTGAGAAAATACGCTGCAAAAGCAAATATGATGATGTTTAAAATTAGAATGATATTACCGACCGTTAATACGCTGTTTTTACTAATGTAAAGCGCCAAAACCTCAGTTCCATCGATTACGCAACCGCCTCTCATGGCCAAACCAATTCCGCCACCTAAAAATAATCCGCCGAAAAAAGCGATTAATAACTTATCATGGGTAATTGGCTCGAATGGTAGAACGATCAAAGCCACAGCCAGCGCAGAGATTGCGATTGCTGTTTTAATTGCGAAAGCTTTTCCAATTTGGCGGTATCCTAAAATTACAAATGGAATGTTGATAATTGCAATGAGGTAAGATAGATTCCACTTGGTTAATGTGCTGATTAAAAGTGAAATTCCGGTTACTCCACCATCAATGAATTCATTTGGCATTAAAAAACTTTTCAAACCAAAACAGGCAGATGTAACGCCTGCAACAATCAATAGGAACTCCTTTATAAATCTTGTGTTTCGGTTTTTGATGGTGTTCATATTTGCGTTTCGGTTTTGGCTTCTTCTTTCTTGCTACGAATATAATTAACGAGCTCTAAAACCTCAAACGAATTGGAGAGCAAAAAGTTTCCGCTACGGGTACGGGTAAGTTTGGAAAGATACGCACCGTTGTCGAGTTGTTTTCCGAAATCAGAAACCAGTGAGCGGATATAAGTTCCTTTACTGCAAACAATTCTGAAATCAATTTCCGGCAACTCGATTCGGGTAATTTCAAATTCAGGAACAGTTACAAAACGTTTTCTCAGTTCTACCTCTTCTCCTAATCTTGCTTTAACGTATAAACGTTCGCCATTTACTTTTACTGCAGAATGTGCCGGTGGATATTGTTCAATGTCGCCAATGAATGGCTTGCAGGCTGCGTAAATTTCTTCTTCGGTAATGTGACTGATGTCGAATGCTGCATCCACCTCCGTTTCCATATCGAATGATGGTGTTGTGGCGCCCAAAATCATGGTGCCAGTATATTCTTTCTCCTCTGCCTGGAAAGTGTCGATCTGTTTGGTCAGTTTACCAGTGCAAATAATCAATAGGCCAGTAGCCAATGGATCCAGTGTGCCGGCGTGGCCAACTTTCAGTTTTAAGGGTTTTAAAGAATTACGGATTTTGCCTACTACATCAAATGATGTCCATTTGTATGGCTTGTTAATCAGCAGCAGTTCGCCCTCGGCAAAATTGAAATCTTTGAATTTTGAATTTTCTGTACTCACAAATCTTTTTTGTGCAAAGATACAGATTAAATAATTTGTAAGTTATGGCCTGTTGCCAATAGAATGATGATGATTAAACCCGCAACAATTCTGTACCAGCCAAACATTTTGAAGCCGTGTTTATTGAGGTAGCCAATAAAGCTTTTAATGGCTAATAGTGCAACAATGAAAGCAACAATATTTCCGATTATTAATAGATTAGTTTGCTCAGTAGTGATGGTATTTCCTTCTTTATAAAAATCAAAAAGCTTTTTTCCGGTAGCAGCAAACATGGTTGGCACCGCTAAAAAAAATGAAAATTCTGCTGCCACTTTTCTGCTTAATTTCTGAGTCATACCACCAACAATTGTTGCTCCCGAGCGTGAAACACCAGGAATCATGGCAATGCATTGAAAAAAACCAATTTTTAAAGCCGTTAAGTAAGTTACATCTTCTTCTTCATGAATGGTAGGATTGTTGAACCATTTATCTACAAACAGTAAGATAATTCCGCCAACAAATAACGAAATACCAACAGCTAAAGGGCTTTCCAATAACTCATCGATTTTATCACTTAGTAATAAACCAAAAATTGCAGCTGGTATAAAAGCCACTACAAGCTTAAAGTAGAAATTAATTGATTTGAAAAATCTTTTGAAGTATAACACCACAACCGATAAAATAGCACCCAATTGAATGGCAACTGTAAATAACTTTACAAACGGATCGCTGGCAATACCCATAAAAGAAGATCCAATGATCATGTGCCCTGTACTCGATACAGGTAAAAACTCAGTTAATCCTTCAATTATAGCAAGGATAATGGCTTCGAAATAGTTCATAAATTTAGATGGTGTAGAAATGAAGAGAACGCCTAATCAAATTAAGCGTTCTCCAATTTATTTTCTAAGAATAAATTACTTTTTTAAGATGGCGTAAATTCCAAAAGCGAAACCAAACAATACCACAAGTGGTGCTAACATGGTTCTTCTGAAATCGTAAATATCGCCTGTTGTTCCCATCATTAAGATGAAACCAACTGCTACTATTGCCATACTGATTAACAATAACTGGTAGTTCTTTTTGGTAAATACCAACTCACTTTTAACGTCCTTCGAAACCGGACCTGTTTTTTTTTCTAGTGCCATTATCTATAGAGATTGTAAGATTTCAAACGTAAATATCTGCTCACTGCAAACCATGTGCTAATGCCAGTGATGAAGATTCCAATGATGATCAAGGCAACAAATACAAACCCAAATTCCTTGTAATTGTTTAATATGATAATTTCAGGCACTTCTTTACGGGCATATATTAATGTTGCAAGCAAAATAATAATCGCGATAAAGGCTGCGATTAAACCATGCAGTGCGGCAAATAATAAGAAAGGACGTCGGATAAAATTTTTCGTTGCACCAACAAGCTGCATACTTTTAATTAAAAATCTTTGCGAGTATATGGCTAATCTTATTGTGTTGTTTATCAGTGCGATAGAGATTACAAGTAATAAAGCTGCAAAAGCTAAAATAATTAATCCAATAGTGTTAATGTTCTTATTCACCATATCGATCAATGAACTTTGATAAACTACTTCCTTTACCACCGGGTTTTTCGAGATTGACGCTTTCAAGGCGTCAATGCTTTTATTGTTAGCCGATTCTGCTTTTAAATACACATCGAATGTTGATGTTAGCGGATTATAGCCAAGGAAATTAACAAAATCTTCGCCTAAATCTTGAGTTAAGTTTCGTGCAGCAAGCTCTTTGTTTACATATTGAGTTTGTTTAACTGCAGGATTAGCATTAAGTTCTTTTTGAAAAGCTAAAACGTCAGTTTCTTTAGCGCCTTCATCCACTATGATATTTAAAACAATGTTTTCTTTAACGTAGTTAGACAGGTTTTTGGCATGTACAAGTACCAACCCAAGCAGGCCGAGCATTAATAAAACCAACGCAATACTGATAATAGTAGAGATGTATACTGTTTTGGTTTTCTTAGATGCGTCACTTACTTCGAATTCTTCCATGTATTTCAATTTTGTTTTTGCGAAAATATAAATTATACCTGATAAACACCAATATAATCATCATTAACGACCCAGCGCAAAATTAGTTCGATCCAAAATGAGAAAAAATGTTTAATGGTTTTTCATGCTGCGGTACGAAATTTGTTTAAAGGGCGTTATTAAATCAACCTAAAACATTTAATCACTATGAAAAGACAAATTACATTCCTAAGCCTGCTGATGTTAGTCACGGCAACATTATTTTCTTGCAAAAAAGATGAAACTTCGCTAAAGGCCAGAATTATGGGAAAATGGACCGTAAATAAAATTGAGGTTTCTGGAAATACCAATCAGGCGCTCAATGGAACATTTAACTATACGATGAATGATTATTTAGATTTTAAAGCAAACGATGACGACCAGGTTGAATTGAGTTTAAACAATCAGCGAACCATTGGAACTTATACGGCCTCACTGGGCGACGATTTCAACATGGTTTTTCCTGAAGGTGCTTCATATTGTACTGTTTCTACGCTTTCTGGAACACAGCTCCAGTTTACTGCCAAAATTGATAAAACAAACATCGTTAAGAAATATTACTTAACAAGATAAAATCTTAATCCCCGGTTATTTGCTTGCGCCATTGGTTATTTAAACCAATGGCGCATTTTTTTGGAATAATAATTTGGAAAGGTTGCTACAGTTTTTCATAGGTTGGGATAGTCGGGCTGTTCACTAAATCTTTTTTGTTATTGTCATCCTAAGCTTCACGAAGAAAGAACAAAAAAGGATACCGCTTCCATCCCGTTTAAAAAACATCGGCTTTTGCATAAAGTCAAATCAAAATTCCGTAAAAAACTATGTTTCTGTGGCAAAAATGCAGAGAAAATTATGTTTCACTAAACCCCTTAATTTCCGTAATTTCGCCCCTTTAAAAATTTAAAACTTGCAATGGATTACCAATTCAAAGAAATGGTCAACATCCGGCCATAACAACGGAAGCAAATATTGCAACTTACCGTCGTCAGTTAGACCAAATTGGTTTTTCTTTCGATTGGAGTCGTGAAGTACGTACAAGTGAGCCATCTTATTACAAATGGACGCAGTGGATTTTTATGCAATTGTTCAATTCGTGGTATAACATCGAAAACGATAGGGCAGAAGATATCACTACACTAATCGAAAAATTTAACGCTTCAGGCACAGCCGATGTTAAAGCGGTTTGCGACGAAGATGTGAAATCTTTCTTGCCAAGCGATTGGGCAACTTTTACTGAAGAAGAAAAACAAATCGAGTTGTTGAAATACCGCATGACTTACCTTCGGGAAAGTACGGTAAACTGGTGCCCGGCTTTGGGAACGGTTTTAGCAAACGATGAGGTAAAAGATGGTTTCTCTGAACGTGGTGGTTTCCCGGTTGAGCAAAAGAAAATGATGCAATGGAGCATGAGAATTACGGCTTATTCTGACAGGCTTTTGCAAGGTTTGGATACCATCGATTGGCCGGAGCCAATCAAAGAAATGCAACGTAATTGGATTGGTAAAAGTGTTGGCGCATCTGTAAAGTTTCAGGTTGAGGGAAATGATAAACAAATCGAAGTTTTTACTACACGTGTAGACACCATTTTCGGTGTTTCCTATTTGGTTTTAGCACCAGAGCATGAATGGGTTGCTGAATTAACTACGCCAGAACAAAAACAAGATATCGAGAATTACATCGCTCAAACCAAAAAGAAATCGGAATTAGACCGCATGGCGGATACCAAAACGGTTTCGGGTGCTTTTACCGGAACTTACGTCATTAACCCTGTAAACGGCGAACGCGTTCAGCTATGGATTGCCGACTACGTACTTGCAGGTTACGGAACGGGTGCGGTTATGGGTGTGCCAAGCGGAGACCAACGCGATTGGTTATTTGCAACGCATTTCAACTTGCCTATTATTCAGATTTTAGATGGTCAGCAAGATATTGAAACGCAAGCAGACCCAACCAAAGAAGGGAAATATATCAACTCTGGTTTTATCAATGGATTAACTTACAAGGAAGCTGTTCCATTTTTGAATAACTGGTTAGAAGAAAAAGCTGTTGGTAAAGCAAAGGTTAACTTCCGGCAGCGTGATGCAATTTTCGGTCGCCAGCGTTACTGGGGAGAACCGATTCCCGTTTACTTTAAGGATGGGTTGCCGTATTTGGTTCAGGAAGAAGAATTGCCTTTAATCTTACCAGAGATTGATAAATATTTGCCAACAGAAACCGGCGAACCGCCTTTAGCAAGGGCTGAAGGATGGCAGCCAAAAGATGGTGGACATTACGAATTAAGTACCATGCCAGGCTGGGCAGGTAGTAGTTGGTACTGGTACCGCTATATGGATGCTGAAAACAATGCCGATTTTGCTTCAAAAGAAGCTATTGAATATTGGAAGGATGTTGATTTATACATTGGTGGTTCAGAACACGCAACCGGTCACTTACTTTACAGCCGTTTCTGGAACAAATTTTTGAAAGATTTGGGTTATACCAAAGAAGAAGAGCCTTTCAAAAAGTTGATTAATCAGGGGATGATTCAAGGCAGAAGTAATTTTGTTTACAGAATTAACGATGCGGATGGCAAACCAACAAATACTTATGTTTCTGCTGGATTAAGAAAAGAATATAAAACTTCAGCGTTGCATGTTGATGTAAATATCGTCGAAAACGATACACTTGATTTAAATAAATTCAAAGCCTGGAGAGAAGAATATGCTAACGCAGAATTCATTCTTGAAGGTGGAAAATACATTTGCGGTGTTGAAGTAGAAAAAATGTCGAAATCAAAATTCAATGTGGTTAATCCGGATGATTTGATTGAGCGTTATGGAGCCGATACATTACGTATGTACGAGATGTTTTTAGGTCCATTGGAGCAAAGCAAACCTTGGAATACAAACGGCATTGAAGGTGTATTTAAATTCTTACGTAAGTTCTGGAGATTGTTCCATAATGAGGCCTGGGAATTTACAGTTTCTGATGCTGAACCAACTAAAGCAGAATTGAAATCATTGCATAAAATCATTAAAAAAGTTCAGGATGATATTGAGCGTTTCTCTTTCAATACGTCTGTTTCTAGTTTTATGATTGCAGTTAATGAATTGACAGATTTGAAATGTAATAAACGCAGTATTTTGCAAGATATGGTGATTTTACTTTCGTCTTATGCACCACACATCTGCGAAGAACTTTGGGTTCAATTGGGTAACGAAGCAGGAAGTTTATCTTACACAGGATTCCCAACTTTTAATCCAGAACATTTGGTAGAGGATGAATTTGCTTATCCGGTTTCTGTAAATGGTAAAATGAAAATGAACTTGAATTTAAGTTTAACTTTAGCGCAGCCAGAAGTGGAAGCAATTTTGTTGGCTAATGAACAGTTCCAGAAATTTTTGGATGGTAAAGCGCCAAAGAAAATTATTTTTGTAAAAGGAAAGATTATTAATGTGGTAGTTTAAGCT
>SEDB01000069.1 GCA_004210715.1 Pedobacter sp. | reverse complement strand
CTTCCTTTAATAATTCCGATCACATTTTGCGAAGTGGAATATTTATACTTATTGCTTAAGCCAACCGTTACAGTTTGGTTTAGCGGAACTGCTTTGAAATCCTTTTTTCGGGCATAAGCACGAATGTCTCCTGTGATTCCTGCATTAGCTAATAACTTCGTCGCTGCTTTTTCAGTCATCCAGCCCTCTAGTTTACATCTTGATTTGTGTTTGTCGGCAGCTTGTAGGTACAGCCTCGCACCAGTGTTGCTGTTGGTAATTACAGACCAGCCATAACTTGCTGGTTCTGTTTGGTGTATAATGATTACCCCAGCAGCACCTTGTCTGGCGGCTTCTTCATATTTATACATCCAGCGACCGTAATAAGTCATGGTATCGCCTCTAAAATACATTTTATCTTTGGCGTTAAATCCAGGATCACTGATTAATACTACCACAGTTTTTCCTTTTACATCCAAGTCTTTATAGTCATTCCAATTAAATTCTGGCGCTACAATGCCAAAACCGGCAAACACCAAAGGCGAATTTTTTAATTGGATGGTATCTTGTTCTCTTCTGGTAAAGGCAACAAAATCATCAACGGCTTTAAATATCAATTTTTCTTTTCCGCCAGTAATTTCCATATTTTCTGATGGGGTAGAAGTAACCTCCACCATCGGTACCTTTTGAATGTAGCTTCCGTTATTGCCAGGTTCAACTCTAGCCTTTTTTAATTCTGATGATATGTAATTGACAGTTTTGGTTTCTCCAATGGTAAATGGCCGTCTGCCTTGTAAAGAGTCATCAGCTAAAACAGCAATGTGCGATTTGATTTCCTCTGGCGATATTGGGCCAAGGCTAGTTGATTTTTTTTCTTCTTTGCAACCTGATATTAGAATGATGCTGAGTGTGGTTAAAATTCCGATTTTAAGTTTATTCATGTTTTTTAAGTTCATTAGTTGACTGCTTTTTGGTTGTAAACAGAAAGCATCGTATGAAGATAAGCAAAATGCCAATTATCATGTGATGGCTTTTTAAATTTTATGCTTCGACCATAGTGTTAAATATTTTATTGGAACGATAAGTGAGGTTTTTGGAGGTTGTCATCCTGAGGTACGAAGGATCTCTAGGCTATTGGCACTGTTTTCCCCATTATTTACTTACTTAATGTTATGTGGTATTTTAACGGTAGATTTTTATCGCTCAGAGATTCTTCACTGTTTTCAGAATGACAGAAAACAGCATAACGTTAATGTTGGGTCAGCGACCGTAGTTGTTAAAGATTTTATAGGAACGATGAGTGACATTTTAGGAGGTTGTCATTCTGAGGTACAAAAAATCTCTGTGCTATTGGCACTGTCTCCTCCATTACTTACTTACTGTTGTATGGTATTGTAACGGAAGGTTTATTCGCTAACAGATTCTTCACTGTTTTCAGAATGACAGAAAACGGTATAGGTAGTTTTTAAATGAATTACGCAATTTAGAAATCGAAAGTTATTATACCTGGATCAATCATATCCAGGCATAATCCTACTTTCCTAAAATCCTCCAATCCTAGTTATTGCTGTTGTTGTTGCTGTTGCATGGCTTCCATATATTGTTGGTAGCTGTTTTGTTTACGGGTTGTAGTGGCTAATCCAGAAGGTTTGATATAATTCACTTCCTTTGGCTGGAAGTAATTTTCATTGTCAGTGAAGTCGTCGTCATTATAGCCAACTGATACATTAACTTCCATGATGTGTTCAAAACCACCTTTATAAACGCCTTTTACGGGAGAGCAATCTGCAAAATTTCTGCCTACAGCCAAACGAACATGGTTTTCATTCGCGATGCAGTTATTTGTAGGATCTAGTCCAAGCCAACCATATTCTGGCAAGTAAGCTTCTGCCCAGGCATGTGTTGCGCCTTCACCACGCATACCATCTCTGTTCGGACAAATATAACCGCTTACATAACGAGCAGGAATGCCTGTTAAACGCAACATAGCAGTAAGCACGTGGGCAAAATCCTGACAAACGCCAGCTTTCAATTTCAAGATTTCTTCAATGGTGGTGTCAACTGCTGTGATTCCTTTAATGTATTCGAAGTTGCTAAATACATGTGCACAGTATTTTATAGCGGTTTGGTAGGGCGTATCTTCTGGTGTTTTAATGCTGATTGCCGTATCTTTCAATTGAATAATTCCGTCGAAAGATTCCTGCCTCAAATAATCAATGTAAGGTACTTCATATTTTATGGCATCTAAACTGTTCCATTGCTCACTACTAAACATATCATCCTGTGGAAGTGGTTTAGGCGAAGTTTCCACGCACACTTTTGAAAATATTTTAAGTTGATTATGTGGTTCGTTCTGCGTAAAAGTTCCAACTTCATTTCCATAATAATCGATGAAGATTTCAATTTCCGGGCTTCCGGAAATATTCAAATCGTGTTTGACCACCTTTTGATAATCATCTTTAATTGGGAATAAGATAATTTGATTTGCGCTATCCCGTACCGGCAACTCATATTTGTAGTTCGTAATATGTTTGATTTTAAAAATTGGCATAATATTTTTTATAAAGTAAAACCGGGATGATTTTTAAGTTTATGAATTTGCAAAATAATATTCATTTAACAAGTTTCCGATACCGAAAAGCTCGGCCCTGATTTCTGTTAAATAATCATGTAATTGTTCTTCCTCCATTGTATTAACCGAGCTGTAGGTAATCATACTTTTTAATCTTCCTATTTTGAAAGATAAATTATTGTAATGTTCGATATTGCTTTCGCTTTTTAGTCTGCTAAAGTACCGATCGATATTGTTCATGGAGTAAAGTGCTGATCTTGGGAAATCGTTGTTCAGCATTACCAGTTCGATGATGTTTTTGGCATCAAAACCCTGTCGGTACGTTTTTAAGTATAATTCATATCCGCCAAGCGATAAAAGTAAATGCTTCCAATAAGCGATATCGGTTAACAGATCGGGGTTATCGCTTATGGAACTGAATTTAATATCCAGAATATCAATAGACTGAATGCTTCTTTCTAAATGTTTACCGATTTTCATGAAGCTCCTGCTTTCGCCGCGTTCCATAGCACTATCGGCAGTGCCATGATACAGCATTACCTGTTTAATTAAAATATCTAAAGCTGTAATCGGATCATCTTTTTGTACGTACCACAATAGTTTTTCATCCTTCACCGTGTGATAATATTCATTCAAACATTGCCACAAATCTTTTGGAATATGTTCCTGAACGCTTCTGGCGTTCTCTCGTGCCAGCGTTACAATATTCAATATAGAGTTCGGGTTATCGCGGTTTAACAATAAATATTCAATTACCGCCCTGCTGTCGTGCTGGATATTCAATAATTCACTTTCATCATCAGATGAGAAGATTCTGATCACTGGTTTCCATGTAAATTCCTGAATGGTATCTTGCGATGAGGCGTAATTTATTTTCAACATACGGAGCATGCCATCGCTACGCTCCACATATCTGCTCAGCCAATATAGGCTTGATGCTACTCTACTTAACATATTTTGTATTCTAAGAAGTTAAAACCCATGTATCTTTACTGCCACCGCCTTGCGAGCTGTTTACCACCAATGAACCTTCTTTTAAGGCCACCCGGGTTAAGCCGCCCGGAACAATCGAAATTCCATCTGGGCCATTTAATGCGAAAGGACGTAGATCTATTCTTCTTGGAGCCAGTTTCCCATTAATAAAACATGGGGCAGAGGAGAGGCTAATGGTGGGTTGAGCAATGAAATTTCGTGGGTCCTTTAAAATCTCTAATTTATATTCTTCCGTTTCCTGTTCAGATGCCGCGTGGCCCATCAGCATTCCATAACCACCACTTCCGTTGGTTTTTTTAATCACCATGGTATTGATGTTTTGAAAAACATAATCCAGTTCATCTCTATTGCTCAATTGATAGGTGGGTACGTTTTTTAGAATAGGTTCTTCGTTCAGATAATACCTAATCATGTCGGGAACATAGGTGTAAACCGCTTTATCATCGGCAACACCATTTCCAACGGCATTTACAATGGCCACATTTCCTTTTCGATAGGCACCCATTAAACCCGCTACTCCCAAAACACTGTTAGGATTAAAGACCAGCGGGTCGAGGTAATCATCATCTACACGGCGATAAATCACGTCGACCTGTTGTAAACCTGTGGTTGTTTTCATAAACACCTTTTGGTTTTTTACTACCAAATCGCGTCCCTCAACCAATTCAACGCCCATTAAACGGGCCAATGTAGTATGTTCGTAGTAGGCAGAATTATACATTCCTGGGCTCAATAATACAATTGTAGGATTAGAAACTGCTCTTGGCGAAAGGGCCATCAGGTTTTTGTAAAGGATGGCCGGATATTCCGTTACGCTTCTTACGCCGCATTGCGGAATCAGATCGGGGAAGAGTCTTTTGGTAATCTCTCTATTTTCGAGCATGTAGCTCACGCCTGATGGTGTACGGAGGTTATCTTCGAGTACATAAAAAGTTCCGTCGTGATCTCTGATTAAATCGATGCCGGCAATGTGGATGTAGATGTCGTGCAATACATTCACATTATGCATCTCCCTTAAAAAATGAGGACAGGAATAGATTACATTAATCGGCACAATTTGATCCTTAATGATGAACTGGTTGCTGTACACATCCTTCAAAAAAAGATTCAATGCCTTTAAGCGCTGTTTAATTCCTTTTTCGATAAACGACCATTCACTTGAAGTGATGATGCGGGGGATGATATCGAAGGGGAAAATCTTTTCAATGCCTTCGCCGCTATCATAAACGGTAAAGGTAATTCCCTGGCTCATGAAGAGTTTTTTTGCCAACTCTTCCTTTTTGTTCAGATTTTCAAGAGATTCTTTAGAGAAGTTGTTGATGAAATTTGTGTAGTGATTTCGGTAATTTTCACTATTTAGGAACATTTCATCGTATACTTTTGGGTGATTTAAGTAATTTTTTATAAAATTTTCTATCATTTGACTTAAATATTTGCTTAAAGTATGATTTTGAAAGTAAATTATGTTAATTTTTAGATAATAATTTAATTTAAAGTGAAATACTTTATGTTTATGCTGATATTTTGGTTCTTTTGTATTTTATTTTATGATTTTATTGCGAAAAAAATAATTTATTTGTGAAAATAGCTTGCTTATATGAATAAAGTTTGTACTTTTGTAATGCTCGTTAATTATTATTATATATTTGGTTTAAAAAAAGCGCTGGTAACGGCGCTTTTTTTATAAAGCTTTTAAAAGAGGATATTCATAATCAACATAAACCAAACAACCTAAACTAAACCACAAAGCTTCCTTATTAGGGAAGCTTTTTTTGTTTGCGTAAAGTGTTTTAGCCTTGCTTCCCAATTTAATCGGAAATCTTAATGCTTCTTATAGAGCGTACTAAGATTCCCGCCTTCGCGGGAATGACGATAGACGAAATTCAATCTTTGCATTATTTTGAATTGTCGTCCTTCCCAATTTAATCGGAAATCTTAATGCTTCTTATAGAGCGTATTAAGATTCCCGCCTTCGCGGAAATTACGATAAACGAAATTCAACCTTTGCATTATTTTGAATTGTCGTCCTTCCCAATTTAATTAGGGATTTTAATGCTTCATATTTAGCGCATTAAGATTCCCGCCTTCGCGGGAATTACGGTAAACGAAATAAATTCCCATCTCTTATTGCTAATATTTACATTTCAAACATCTACAATGGTTCATATTTCCAAAAAACCCCTAACCAAAAAAAAAGCTACCTCGATGTACATCAAGATAGCCTTTTTTCAATTTATGTTTTGTTGTTTATTGTTCTGAGTAAGAAATTTTATTAACGTGTTTGTCAATTTCCCATCTTCCTGTACCTTCTTCGCCAATTACTTCGAATAACTCTAGAGCACGACGAGCTTTATACTCTTCTTCACGTTGTTCTTTCAAGAACCAGTTTAAGAATTCCATTGTAACAAAATCTTGTTCTTTTTGGCATCTTGCATAAATATTCTTGAAGCTTTGAGTAATTGCGATTTCTGCCTCCAAGGCATCTTCAAAAACTTCTCTGAAACCTAGAAATTCAGTTTTAATCCCTGTAACTTCAGGCGATATAGCATTACCGCCCATATCTAAAACGTATTTGAATAATTTTAGTTGGTGTAGGCGTTCTTCTTCAGATTGTTTTGCAAAATAATCTGCCGAAAAGTCGAATCCATTTTGGTCGCACCAAGATGACATTGATAAATATAGTGATGAAGAGTGGGCTTCTTTTTTAATCTGCTGATTTAAAAGTGTTTCAATATCTTGCGATATTAAACTTTTTATACGCATTAAGTCTTTCATAATTTCCTTTGCTTAACTAATGATACAAATGTAACACCTTATTAAGGATTTTGTGTGGACTATTTACTATATGAAATTAGTCTAAATTGCTCTGAAGCAAGTATTTGTAATCAGTTTAAATAAGGGGAGATTAAATGAAAACAGGCGATTAAAGATAGGATTCGGAGAATATATAACCCTTAGTAAACCAATCTGTTTAAACAATCATTTACCATGTGGTTAAGCTTAAACATGGTGAAAGTGCCTTGTAGTAAATCTTTAAATGCTACAATCTCTAAAGCGCTTAAAAGGTAGATGTGTTCGCAACCATTAAATGTTACCAGCTCAAAATCCGCTCTGTTTGTGTTTAGTAGTAAAGCTTCGATATCGATATCTTCAATAACTTTTTTAAGTTTTTGTAGAGAGATGCAATTGTAACGGGCAAACTTTCCTCCAAAATCCACATAGAAGCAATTAAGTTTATCTGATTGATAAACAGAACCCTGAGTATTTGAGAATACGTTAATTAGCTCGTTAATATCTACACACGCTTTTTCCATCGAATGCAAAAATTGCTATTATTTAGATTAAATACAAATAAAATCACAAATAATTTTTTGAAATGATGGCTTAACCTGCTTTCAGGAGATTTGAAAAACCATATGGTGGTACAACTCACCCATAAATTTCTTTTTATTTTGAATGTTAAACCCTTGGCTGCAGTAAAGGTTCATCGCTTTTTCATTGTTAACTTCAACCAAAAGGCCAACTTGTTGATGCCCGAGCTTTTGAGCCCACGCTATACCTGCCTTAATTAGTTGTTTTCCGATTCCTTTTCCCTGCGCTGAAGGAGTTACGCTTATCGTGTCTAAATAAAACTCGCCGGTTTGGGTTTCTTCTTCAGTGCGGAGATCGGTTAAGTTGTTATTTGAACGAAGGTAATCTGTAAAATTTTTTCTTAGTTCGATAAGTTTGCTCCCATCGTAAGCATTCAAAGAACCCAATATCTCTTCACGCTCTACAAAAACTAAGGTGTTTTCATAACTGTATTGATTGTTTTTCTGCGTGACAAAATATTCGAATAGGGACAAAGTCTTCCCGCTGTCATTTGTGTTGCTAAATTTATTCGCTAATGCGCCCATGGCTTGAATAATTAGCGGTGCAACAGCGATCGCATCAGCAGGTTCTGCGTGGCGAATCATTAGATTTCGCTTAGCTTAGACGTTTGTGCAACACGTATGCCTTTTTCGGTTCTTTGTAAGGTGCAGCATTCGTTTATAGGGTCGTGCTCTAGGTATAACACATAATTTTTATCAACTGCTTCTTCCAAAAAGGCCTGCTTTTCAGTTAACGTTTTTAATGGAAACATATCGTAAGCCATTACGTAGGGCAGCGGCAAATGTCCAACCGATGGAAGTAGATCGGCCATGTAAACGATCGTTTTGCCTTTATAATTTATTTTCGGAAGCATCATTGCATCGGTATGTCCGTAAGCAAAGCTGATGTTAATTCCCTGCTGCCACTCAATATTTTCCTGTTCGTCGATAAATTTTATTTGTCCGCTCTCCTGAATAGGTAAAATATTTTCTTTTAAAAATGAAGCTTTCTCTCGGGCATTCGGTTTAGTTGCCCATTGCCAATGTTTCTCATTACTCCAATAGGTTGCATTTTTAAAAGCGGGAATAAGTTTCTCGTCTTCACGAATTATTGCACCACCAACATGGTCGAAATGTAAATGGGTTAAAAAAACATCAGTAATATCCGCTTTGCTGAAACCTAAATTTGCTAATGATCGATCAATCGAATCATCACCATGTAAATAATAATGACTAAAAAACTTTTCATCCTGCTTATTGCCTATTCCTGTATCTATGAGCGTAAGCTTATCGCCATCTTCTATTAAAAGGCAACGCATTGCCCAGGTGCAAAGATTATTGGAATCAGCGGGGTTGGTTTTTTGCCAAATTGCCTTTGGTACAACGCCGAACATTGCGCCGCCATCGAGTTTAAAGAAGCCTGTATTTATGGTGTGGAGTTTCATTATTGTAGTAGCAAGTATTTGGTATCAAGTATTTAGTATCAAGTATTTAGTATCAAGTATCAAGATACAAGTATAAAGATTGTTAAAAATAAGAAAACCCCTTAGCATTAACTAAAGGGTTTTTGTAAATTAATAAAGTGTTTGTTTTAGGGTTTAGGTTTAAGCTGTTGCCTTCTACCTTTAAACCTTCTAACTTATAAATGAATTACTTCTCCGTAAGCATCAGCAGCAGCTTCCATAATCGCTTCGCTCATGGTAGGGTGTGGGTGAACAGATTTAATCATTTCGTGACCGGTTGTTTCCAGTTTACGGGCAACAACGATTTCAGCAATCATTTCAGTTACATTAGCGCCAATCATGTGGGCGCCTAATAATTCTCCGTATTTAGCATCGAATATTAACTTTACGAAACCGTCTTTCGCTCCAGCAGCACTTGCTTTACCTGATGCAGAAAACGGGAATTTGCCAATTTTCAATTCGTAACCTGCAGCCTTTGCTGCTTTCTCCGTGTAACCTACAGAAGCGATTTCAGGCGTGCAATAAGTACATCCCGGAATATTGTTATAATCTAAAGGTTCGGCATGTTGACCGGCAATTTTTTCGACACAGATTATACCTTCAGCAGAAGCAACGTGAGCGAGCGCTTGTCCGCCAACAACATCACCGATTGCGTAATAACCTTTTACAGACGTATTGTAAAACTCATCTGTAACGATTTTTCCTTTTTCAGTTTTGATTCCTGTTTCTTCCAAACCGATGTTTTCGATATTGGCTACAATTCCTGCCGCAGAAAGAACAATATCCGCTTCGATGGTTTGCATCCCTGAAGCAGTTTTAACCGAAACTTTGCATCCTGTACCACTTGTATCAACTGATTCAACTGAAGCTGAAGTCATGACATCGATGCCAACTTTCTTTAAGCTGCGAAGCAATTGTTTAGAAACATCCTCGTCTTCTACCGGAACAACATTTTCCATAAATTCTACAATGGTCACCTTTGTGCCCATGGTTGCGTAGAAATAAGCAAACTCAACGCCAATAGCGCCTGAACCTACAACCACCATGCTTTTTGGTAACTCAGGAAGAACCATCGCCTGGCGATAGCCGATTATTTTTTTGCCGTCTTGTTTTAGGTTAGGTAATTCTCTTGAACGGGCACCGGTTGCAATGATAATATTTTTTGCAGTTAACTCTTGTTGAGAACCATCTGCACCTTTAACTTCTAATTTGTTCCCCGGTTTAACTTTTCCGGTTCCCATTATAACGTCAATTTTATTTTTTTTCATCAAAAACTGAACGCCCTTACTCATGCCGTCGGCAACGCCGCGACTGCGTTTTACAACTGCTGCAAAATCTGCGGTTGCGCCGGCTGTTGTAATTCCGTAATCTGCAGCATGGTTTATATATTCAAATACCTGAGCACTTTTTAAAAGTGCCTTAGTTGGGATACAACCCCAGTTTAAACAAATACCACCTAATGATTCACGCTCTACAATTGCAACTTTGAGTCCTAATTGTGAAGCTCTGATCGCAGCTACGTAGCCACCCGGGCCGCTGCCTAAAACAATAACGTCGTAGTTCATATCTATATTAAAGAGATTTCTTTTAATTGTTTTATTTTAACGTAATCTTCGGGTGAAGAAGTCTCTGCCAAGTGCAGATTTATCCCGCATCAATTTTATTATCCGCATTACTATGATT
>SEDB01000423.1 GCA_004210715.1 Pedobacter sp. | reverse complement strand
TTTTCTTATAATTTAGACACAAAAGTGATTACGCAAATTACGAATGATGTTTTTTCGGATTATGCGCCAAGCTACTCTCCTGATGGAAAAAAGATTGTTTTCTCTTCTGATCGTGCGGCAATTCAAAATAAAAATATAAATGCAGTATTACCGATTAATTTGGCAATTTACGACATCGCATCAAAAGCAGTTAGCAACCTTGATGTGTTTCCAGGTGCGAACAATTTGAATGCTCAATTTTCTTCCAATAGCCAAAACATCTATTTCTTATCGAACAGAGATGGATTCAGAAACCTTTACAAATACAATTTTACCGATAACACTGTAGATCAATTGACGGATTATTTTACCGGAATTAGTGGAATTACAGAGTTTTCGCCTGCGATATCAGTATCTAACACTGATGACATTGTTTACAGCTATTATCGCTACCAACGTTACACACTCTACAATTCACCATTAAGCAATTTTAAAGCAAAAAGAATTGGTAATCAGGAAGAAAAGACTCGATGAGAACTGTTGCCTATAAACCAAAATTCAGATTGGATTATTTGGCAAATAGTGGCGTAGGTGTTTCTACAAGTAGATTTGGTACGGGAGTTTCTGGGGGAATCGTAGGAATGTTCAGTGATATCTTGGGAACAAATCAAATTATTGCCAATATATCAGTCAATGGAGAAATTTATGATGCTGGCGGTTTAGTGGGCTACATTAACCAAAAAAGTAGAATAAACTGGGGTGCGGCAATTTCTCATATCCCATATGTTTCAGGATTTAGTTCGTATGGTTATGAAAAACTTCCAGGAGATAATAATACTTCGATAGATGCATTGAACGAGAGAACAGATATTATAAGAACCTTTGAAGACCAGTTTCAAATTTTCGGGGCTTACCCTTTTAGTAAAAAACATAGATTCGAACTTGGTGGTGCATTTTCACATTATAGTTATAGAATTGATCGCTACAGTAACTATTATAATAACGCAGGTTATTACATCGGATCAGACAGAAAAAGATTAGATAACGATCAAGCTACGATAGACTACGGTATTCCATTTAATTCATTTACACTTTACCAGTTAAATGCAGGCTTTGTTGGCGATAATTCAATATTCGGATTAACTGGACCTTTGGAAGGTTTCAGATACAGAGTAGCCGGAGAAAAGTATTTTGGGACTTATAATTTTGCTGGTGCAACTGCAGATTTAAGGAAATATTGGAGATTAAAACCGGTCACTATTGCAGCCAGATCATATAACACTTTTAGAATTGGTAAAGATGCTGATCGACTTTACCCAATGTATGTTGGTTACCCCTATTTGATTAGAGGTTATGAGTCAAATTCAATTTACAAAACAACTTCAGCTCAATCAACCGAATCTTTTGATATCAACCAATTAACAGGAAGTAAAATTGCGGTTTTCAATTTTGAGTTGAGATTACCATTTACAGGTCCGAAAAAATTGGCAGCAGTTCCTTCGAAATTTTTATTCAGCGACTTGAATTTATTCTTTGATGCGGGATTAGCCTGGACGAATGACACTAAAGTAAAATTCAAAAGCGAACCCACTTACACAACTGAAGCAGTTAGAGATGCAAATGGTGTTCCTGTGGTCGATAGTCAAGGAAAACCAGTTACCTATCAGGCAACAAACGAACGCGTGCCGGCTATGAGTGTAGGTATTTCTTTAAGGGTTAACGTTTTTGGATATTTTGTTTTAGAGCCTTACTATGCAATACCTTTTCAACGTAAAGATGTTAAGACAGGAGTTTTTGGTTTAACCTTTGCTCCTGGTTGGTAATTTAAAGCATTACCCCATATAGTATTTTTAAAGGCTTTATGTTGTTTATATATTTAAATGCTGCTGCATGAAAAAGATTATATTAATACTTCTGGTATTTTCCAGCGTAGTTTCCTCTGCGCAAACTGTTACCGAACCCAAAAACAATCCGAAAGAATGGTCGGAAAAAACCGAACCTTTTAGAATAGCTGGGAACTTATATTATGTTGGTACTTATGATTTAGCGTCGTATTTAATCGTAACTGAAAAAGGAAACATTTTAATTAATACAGGTTTAGCCAATTCGCTCCCAATCATCAAGGAGAATATTAAAATTTTGGGTTTTGATTATAAGGCCATTAAAATACTGCTTTTAACTCAGGCACACTTTGATCATTTAGGTGCGATGGCTGATATCAAAAAAGAAACAGGAGCAAAACTGTATGTTGATGAAAAAGATGCAGTTGAACTTAAAACCGGAGGTAAATCTGATTATGAACTTGGAAAATATGGTGTGACATTCAAACCAGTAAATCCCGATCGTTTACTTAAGGATAAAGAACAAATTAAGTTGGGTAACACCATCATAACAATGCTTCATCATCCAGGGCATACAAAAGGCTCTTGCAGTTTTTTATTTAAAACAAAGGATCAAAACTCAACCTACAAGGTTTTGATTGCGAACTTTCCATCAGTTATTGTTGACAGAAAATTTTCGGAAATCAAAGAATATCCAACTATAGAAAATGATTACGTTACAACTTTTGAAGCCATGAAAAATATCGACTTCAATTTATGGGTTGCATCTCATGCCAGTCAATTCGATCTTCATAAGAAGCGCAAGCCAGGCGCACCTTATAACCCCAAAATTTTCATGAATAAGCAAGAATATTTAAATAACATCAATACGTTACGAAACACCTTTTTGGAAAAAGCTAA
>SEDB01000422.1 GCA_004210715.1 Pedobacter sp. | reverse complement strand
GCTACAACCGTGAAGAAAACTGTTAATAAGGCAGCTTCAACAGTTAAAACTAAAGCACCAGTAAAAAGTATTAAAGCAATTGATGATACCCTGGAAGGTACAAGTAAAACTTCTGCTAATGCAGACGTAGCTACTAATAAAGCAAAAAGTATAAAGAGCACTCCTAAAAAATTACTTTAATAATTTCTGTTAGTAAAATAATGAAACAATTTGTTAACGTTAATGCGTTCATTTGTTAACATCGATTTAACAAATTAATTTGCAGTTTTGAGCATCCCTGTAAAGCAGGGATTTTTATTTTTTTAAATGAGCAAGAAGAAGATACCGTTTTTAAACCGAGAGATAAGCTGGTTGTATTTTAATGATCGAGTTTTGCAGGAATTAAATGATACCCAATTAAACGTGAGCAGGGGAGAGTTTGTGAAAAATCACTTCCGGGATAAAATCTTATCTAATCTTGTTCCGATTATGCTGGATATGGATAAACCGTTTCCAGAATTGAAAGATAGGTACTTATACTTCTTTGTTAAGCTTTCAAAAAAAGATACCAAAGTAAGGGAAAAGTACGCCTTGATTGAGATTCCACCAAATTTGCCGCGTTTTTTGGTTCTTCCTGAAACCAATGATTTAAAATTCATCATTTTAGCGGAAGACATTATTCGCTACTGCCTTGATGATATATTTTATGTTTTTACTTATGATAACTTAGAGGCTTATTCGATCCAGCTAACCCGTGATGCAGAATTGGATATCGATAAAAATATTGATGATAAGTTTATTGAAGATTTAAAAAGTAGCCTTGAAAAGCGTAAAAAAGGTAAGCCAATGCGCCTGCTTTATGATTCTGCCATGCCGCTCAATATGTTAACAGTTTTGGTAAATAAGTTAAAACTAGATGCTGATAGCTTGATTCCAGGTAATAGTTATCATAAGTTTGGAGATTTTATTGCTTTTCCAAATGTGGGTAAAAAAGAACTGGAATACGCACCAAATGTTCCGTTAAAAGTACACGATTTACCCAGAACGCAAAGTGTATTTAGTAGAATTGCCCGCAGGGATTATCTCGTAAATCTTCCTTATCAATCTTACGACTATATTATTTTGTTTTTACGCGAAGCCGCGATTGATCCAAAGGTTACAGAAATACAGATCACACTTTATCGTTTGGCAGAAAATTCAAAAGTGATTAATGCATTAATTAATGCAGCAAAAAATGGAAAAGCAGTTTCAGTGGTGCTGGAATTAAAAGCCCGTTTTGATGAACAAGCCAATATCTATTGGACAAGCCGTTTAATGGAAGAAGGTGTTAAGGTAAATTATGGTTTAACAGACTACAAAGTGCATTCAAAAATTTGTCTGGTAAAGCGGATGGAGAAAGAAAAACCTGTGTACTATGCTAATTTAGCTACCGGTAACTTTAACGAGAAAACAGCTGGCTTATACTGCGATCATAGTATTTTCACTGCAAAGAAAGAAATTACCAATGATTTAGTAAAACTTTTTGATGCACTTAGCAAAAGAACGGTGACCAAAGGATTCAAACATCTAATTGTCTCTCCGCTGGAAAGTCGTTCAAAACTAATCAATTTCATTAATCGTGAAATCAGGAATGCAAAAGCTGGAAAACTTGCTTACATCATGCTTAAAGTAAATAGCCTGGCTGATGAAGGAATCATTTCTAAATTATATGACGCAAGCAATGCCGGAGTTAAAATTCAATTAATTGTTCGGGGAATTTGCTGTCTGGTTCCTGGGGTTAAAGGTTTCAGTGAAAATATTACCGCAATTAGTATTATCGATAAGTTTTTGGAACATGCCAGGGTTTATATTTTTAGCAATAATGGTAAAAATGATATGTACCTTTCTTCAGCTGATTTAATGAGCCGAAACTTCGAACATAGGGTAGAAGTTGGTTTTCCGGTTCTTGATCCGGATGTTAAACAAGAAATTCAGGATATTATTGATTTACAGTTACAGGATAACACCAAGTCGCGTCAAATAAATGCCGCAAATAATAATCGTTACCACAAAAATAGGCTCAGTAAAAAAATTAGAGCTCAGGTGGATATTTATAACTATTTAAAAACCAAGCACCAAGTATAATGTTAAGATACGCAGCTATAGATGTCGGTTCAAATGCAGTGAGACTGCTTATTGCAGACATTAGCAAAAGAGACGGTAAATATAAATACAAAAAAAATACATTAATACGGGTTCCTTTAAGATTGGGCGATGACGCTTTTTTAGAACAACATATATCTGAGAGAAAAGCAGGTGACTTGATTAAAACGATGACCGCTTTTAAAAGCTTGATGGATGTTTACCATGTTTCAGAATATTTAGCTTGTGCAACTTCAGCCATGCGGGAAGCAGGTAACGGGCAAGACATTGTGAAACAGATTAAAGAACAAACTGGCTTGATACTTGAAATTATTGAGGGTCAGCGTGAAGCCAATATCATTTATGCAAACCACATAGAAGAAGATTTAGATGAAAATAAAACGTATTTGTACATTGATGTTGGTGGCGGTAGTACAGAGCTTTCGGTGTTCGTAAAAGGTGTTCCTCAGGCTTCGAGGTCATTTAACATTGGCACCAT
>SEDB01000421.1 GCA_004210715.1 Pedobacter sp. | reverse complement strand
TCCATCGGTCTGCAACTCAAGTTCGGAGGTTGGTTTAGCGAAATCAAGCACATCAGCTTTGCATTATGCTACAAATTAATTTTAGCACCACTTTCTATTCTAATTATCGCTTTACTTTTAGGAATGAGTGGAATGATTGCCAAAATTACCATATTCGAAATGGCGATGCCAACGCTATTAACCGCTGGAGTAGTAGCCGATCAATATAATTTAAACCCAAAGGTTTCTAATTTAGTAGTTGGAATAGGAATTTTACTTTCGTTTATTACGACAGGAATATGGTGGCTCGTGCTGAGTTATTCAGGTTTTGTTTAGATTGTTTTTGGATAATAAAAAACTTATATTAGCAAATAAATTAAACGATTATGTCTCTCTTCTCTAAAATTGAAAAAAAAGATTCCATCTCTTATGATGAATTTGTATCGGAACATCTAAATAAACGAATCCCAGTAGTTTTTAAAAATGCGACTTCAGTTTGGAAGTCTAACAAGATGTAAACCCCTGACTTTTTTAGAGAAAAATTTGGTAGTTATGAGACAACATCAGGAGGCGTCAGCTATACAATGGATGAGATTTTAAAGCTCACTAAAGATAGTACACCTGAAAACCCTGCTCCATATCCGGTTCTATTTGAAATCCCAACGCAATTACCTGAATTGTTAAGTATTTTAGATCCGATTCATTTAAACTATTCTAGACCAAACTGGTTTAGTTCCAAGATTTTTCCATATGATAAATTCGGGAAAAACATATATTTATTTATTGGTGGCAAGGGTAATCAGTACGTTTTACATAAAGATATTTACCACACAAACGCCTGGATCACTCAACTATATGGTCAAAAGAAATTCATAGTTTTTCCACATGGCCAAGATGAGCATTTATACCCTGGAAAAAAAGACGTGAATAGTTTCCTTTCGCCTATAAATGTTTTAAATCCAGATTTGGAAAAATATCCTGATTATAAAAAGGCAACTCCAATTGAGGTAATTCTTGAGCCTGGAGAAACAATTTTTATTCCGAATGGAGTATGGCACACAACTGTAGGAATGGGCCATAACATTTCTTTTATATTTGATCAGTTAAATGGGTCAAATTTCAAGTCTTGGGCAAAAGACATCTATATGCTTAAAAAGGAGCAAGGATTACAAATGAAGGCAAATGCTCAATATGCTTTTGCTTTAAGCGTCGGGGCTTTATGTAAGATTCAAGCTGCATTTGGTCGGAAATTCTAACTAACACTCTGGTAAACTGATCGGAATATTTGTAGCTAAACCACCATCTGAGGTTTCTTTGTACTTGGCATTCATATCCAATGCGGTTTCCCACATGGTATTTACAACCGCGTCTAAACTTACTTTAGCTTTATCTGGGTTACTTTGCAAAGCCAGCTGACTTGCGGTTATGGCTTTAATTGCACCCATAGTATTTCTTTCTATACATGGAATTTGTACCAGACCACCAATCGGATCCATTGGTTGGGGCAGTTACCACACGACCAAATGATGCATTCTCTTCGTTAACAGCAAGCGCAAAACAACTTACCCAATCTAAAATATAATTGAATCCATTTCCGCCTTTGCGAATGGCCTCTACCCACGTATTGTAATCACTATATTCTGATTTGCCGATTAATCTCTTATTTAAAGGAAATGCCCTACGGGCAACATCCAATCCACCAGGCAAAAATCCGGTCGTATGGCATCCACGGAAGATGCAATCACGCATTACTGCAAAATGTTGAAGAATTCCTGCTTTGGTAACCGCTTCCGGTCTCCAGGCAAGTTCGTTCTCCATTACAATTTCGCTCACTTTAAGCCCTGTAGATAAACACCAGTGTAAAAGTTCTTTCGCCTTCTCCACCGGAAAAGGTAAATCGACTTGCGCCTTTTGGCTATTATCTTCTCCTTCTTTAACTACAAAACCGCCACCAATAGAATAATACGTTTCGGAAAAAGCTTTGCCATTGTTTAAAAATGCCTGAAACGTAACCGCATTTGGATGGAAAGGAAGGCTTTCGGCAAATAGAAATAATAAATCGTTATCATAATCAAAATCGATGATCAGGTTTCCTGCCAGATTAAGTTTTTTATCTTTTTGAATACCTTCAAAAGTTGGGGTAACGGCATCAACATCAAACGTAACCGGATCGGCACCAGTTAAGCCCAATAATATTGCAACATCAGTTCCGTGACCTTTGCCCGTTTTGGCAAGTGACCCATAAAGCAATATTTTAACCATTTCCACATCCGCTAATACACCTTGTTGGGTAAGCGATGCGGTAAACTGCTGTGCAGCCCGCCAGGGCCCAAGTGTATGAGAACTTGAAGGGCCGATGCCTATTTTAAAAATATCGAAAACTGAAATCTGTTCCTTAATCATGATAAGTTCGTTATACAAAGCTATGATTTGTTTTTACAATTTGTCTTTTTATCACAACATGTTCTTTACAGAAAATTTAGTTCAATCTGGCAAATTTATAATTCAATTCTAATTAGCTTTACCGCATGAAATTACGTCTACTCCTATTCTTGCTAACCGCTACTTTTACTTTAGCCCAGGCTCAAAAAAAGAAAAATATCTATTATTTAAAAGAAAATGGTAAGGAAGTAGCTACCAAAGAAGAAGCAGATTTTATTAGGGTAATAGAAGAACCAGATTCTGGAGATAATCGCTTCCAGCTGTTGGAATTGTACAAAAATGGAAAGCGGAAAACACAAGGTTACGTAAGCTCATTTGAACCAAGGTTAATTTTTGAAGGTCATGTTTTAAGTTTTGATACCACTGGTAAGCGTACTCAAATGATGAGTTATTTAAATGGCTCGTTATCTGGTGTATCGATATTTTATCATAAAAATGGAAAAGAGAAAAGAAGAGCAGAGTATGTTAAAATGGCTCCTGTTAGTGATCAAATGATTGGTATAAACTCATCGTTAAATGATTTTATTTTCAATACCAATTCTAAAATTATATATGATGCAGATTCCAACGGAAAGGCTAACATCATAGATGGAAACGGACACCTTATAGAAATGACAAAGTCTGGAGATGAACAGTTGATAGAAGAAGGTGATTATATGAATGGTTTCAAACATGGAACCTGGAACGGAAAGTATTCCAATAAGGATGATATCTTCCGGGAATTGTATGAAAACGGAGCATTGAAATCAGGCGAAAGTACCAAGGATGGTAAAATTTATCCCTATACGGCTACAATGGAAGCGCCATCATATCCAGGTGGTCAGCAAGCATGGAACAAATATCTTGGCTCAACAGTAAAGTATCCTGCTGATGCCTACAGATTAGGAATAAGAGGCAGGGTAATGTTGAATTTCGTAATCGATCAAAAAGGAAACCTGGTTGAAATTAAGATTGATAAAGCCGTATATCCATCCATAGATCTAGAAGCAATCAGGGTTTTAAGTGCTGCTCCACGATGGAAACCAGCGAAACAAAGAGGAATACCAGTTAGGGTCAAATACAATCAAAGTATCAATTTTAGTTTTTAGATAAATCCTAAAAATCAAACTCTAAGATATCTTTATCCTTAAGCATTTGTTCTACAAATTTTTGATGGTTTTTGGGTGTTCCGGTAGCAGTCCAATTCCCTGTGATGATATTATTAACCAATTGATGCTTTCCACGTTGAGGTTTTAATTTATTGTCTCTAAAAACTTCCTCGTAACTCTCCAAATC
>SEDB01000420.1 GCA_004210715.1 Pedobacter sp. | reverse complement strand
TCTTTCTTCTATTTTCCATTTCATTCATCCAATCCTTTATTATTAACTTTGCCAAATGATTATCACAATATTAAAATCGAAAATACACCGTGTTAGGGTAACGCAAGCAGAATTGAATTACGTTGGTAGTATTACGATTGATGAAGATTTGATGGATGCAGCGAATATCATTGCGAATGAAAAGGTGCAGATTGTAAACAATAACAATGGTGCTCGTTTTGAAACTTACGTAATAAAAGGTGAACGCGGAACCGGAACCATCTGTTTAAATGGTGCAACTGCTCGCCTTGCTCAGCTTGGTGATGTTTTGATCATCATGTCTTATGGCTCCCTGCCAATTGAAGATGCGAAAAAATATAATCCGATACTTGTTTTCCCTGATGATAACAATCATTTGCTAAAATAGATCTTGATATTCGACCTCAAAACCACGATAAAATATGCAATTCTCTTTTCTATCGGAATTGGGGTGCTGTATTTAGCGTTTCGAGGTCAGGATCTGCAAAACATTTGGCTGCAGATAAAATCAGCTAATTATTTTTGGGTTGCGGCTTCAGTATTTTCAGTATGGGTTGCTCATGTTCTACGGGCTTTAAGATGGCAATTGCTCTACCAATCTATCCATTATAAGATTAGTTTTTCAAACACTTATCATGCTGTTATTATCGGATATTTGGCCAATTTAGCATTGCCGCGTTTTGGTGAAGTTGGTCGTTGTACCGTGATCCATAAAACTGAAAAAGTGCCCATGTTTGCTTCCATCGGAACGGTAATCACTGAGCGGCTGTTTGATGTATTAGTCCTTTTTCTAACAGCCTCAGTGATGTTGATCTTTCAATATGATTTGGTTGCAGGTTTTGTTCATGATGTTATTCTAAAAGGAATAGCAGAAAAAATTGCCAGCATTAATTATTTCTGGTTTATTGGCTTGGCAGTTATCCTATTGCTGCTGATAGGTTTCCTGATTTATTTTCTAAGACAGAAGTTTGGTAAAAAGTTTCTCAGGTTATATGTGAATTTAAGAATGGGTTTTGGTTCATACAGTAAACTGAAACAGAAGACTCCTTTTTTAATTTATACGCTTGCGATCTGGTTATTTTATTTCCTATCAATGTATTTTGCTTTTTCTTCTTTGAAGGCCACCTCAGAATTGCAGTTTAACGCTGCATTCACCACAATCGTATTTTCGGGTTTTGCAATGGCGGCTCCAGTTCAAGGCGGAATTGGTGTTTTTCATTGGATGGTTGCACAGGCGCTCGTTTTCTACGCCATATCATTTAAAGACGGACTCGCTTACGCCACCATTATACATTCTGCTCAGGTCTTGTTGATCTTAGTTTTAGGAAGTATAAGTCTACTCCTTATTTTCTTTAAAAGCGCTCGTAATACTACAAAGACAAAAGTCAAATAAAATGTATTTTATATTTATAAGACACTGAATCTCTTTTTGTTAGATGTGAAGTTTATTTTACAAAATTTTGTTAATCTAATGATTTTGAATTCAAATTTCTTATATTTAGTCAACCAAAACTAAATCATTTTTTCGCTC
Source organism: Pedobacter sp. (assembly GCA_004210715.1). Classification (GTDB taxonomy): domain Bacteria; phylum Bacteroidota; class Bacteroidia; order Sphingobacteriales; family Sphingobacteriaceae; genus Pedobacter. Next base: position 679 of record SEDB01000420.1, on the reverse strand, counting down.
AAATCCTATCGTTAAAACCTCATTACCATTCCAGGCTTTCTGTTTATTCCCCAGGTTTTTGGCTGAAAAATTCAAATCATCCAGTTTTACCAGTTTAATTTTGGAAAGAAGTCATGGCCCAAACAATCAAAATATTTATTTCTTCATCCATAAAATTTGGTGATTTACGGGATTCCATTAGGCTGTTTTTTGATTCAAAAAATAAAATTTATGCCAACAGAATATTCTTTGAAACGATAGTTTGTGAAGATTTTGATAATCACATCGCAGGAGGCTCTCAGAAAAAATACAATGATGCCATACTAGGTTGTAATTATATGCTGCTTTTCTATTCCAATAGGGTTGGTATTTACACGCGAGAAGAGTTTGCCGTTTCTGCTGCTAAAAAGATTAAAACTTATATTTATAAACTTCCTGATGATTTCTCAAAAGATTCAATTGCTGATGCTGATAGCATAAAACAATTTGATACCATATTATCAGGCCTTCAGTATTTTCAAGAGTTTGCACAAAATGTAGATCAGCTTTTAAATAAGTTTTACCACACCATTGAAAGCAATGTGATATCCACTTTAGTGGCTACTCCGGTATTAACGGAGCAATTTTTTTTATCCAAAAAACTTTACCGAATCAATAGGTTAGAACCTATTACCAATTTCAATTCAAATCTTACAAATAA
>SEDB01000068.1 GCA_004210715.1 Pedobacter sp. | reverse complement strand
TGACGGAAAAACCGCTTACTCAAAAAGTTAACATTGGCGAAGAACCAATATCAAATACCATTTGGGGCGCAGATATCAATTACAGTTCTCCATCACGCTTTTTAACTAAATTGGTTGATAAACTTCCGTTTCTGTCGACCAAAGCTCCATCAAGCGTTAACTTTTATGGAGAATATGCACAATTGATTCCTGGGCATCCAAGGGCATTAAATTTTGCCGGCAGCAAAAGTGGTGTAAGTTATTTAGATGATTTTGAAGCTTCAAGATCAATTATTGATTTAAAAAGCGCCATTTCTTGGCAACTTTCAGGAACACCTCAGGATTTCTCGGAGTCGCAATTGGTTGATAATTTAGCTTACGGATACAACAGGGCAAGAATTGCATTTTATAACATTGATCCAACTTTTTACAATTCAGCGGCATCAACTACTCCTGCAAACATCCGTAACAACAGAAACGAACTTTCTAATCACTATGTAAGGGAAGTAATTGAGCAAGAGGTTTTCCCATTCAAGGAAACCGCAACCGGACAAGCATTAAATATTACCACTTTAGATGTTGCCTATTATCCAACAGTACGTGGGCCTTATAACTATGTTACTACAGGTTTTCAGCCTGATGGTAAATTCATCGCTCCAAAAACAAAATGGGGTGGTTTTCAGCGGAAAATTGAAACCAATGATTTTGAAGCCTTAAATGTTGGCTTCATCGAATTTTGGGTGCTTGATCCTTTTATTTATAACAAATCAAATACTGCTGGTGGAGATTTATACTTCAATCTGGGTAATATTTCAGAAGATATTTTAAAGGATGGTAGAAAATCATTGGAAAATGGTTTACCAGCAACGGATGATCCATCTAAATACGACGAAACCAATTGGGGAAGAGTTCCAAAACTGCAGCCCGTGGTACAAGCATTTGACAACAACCCAGATGCCCGTAGAGCGCAAGATGTAGGTTTGGATGGCTTATCAGATGCCAATGAAAAGAATAAGTTTGCAGCTGCTCTTAATCAAATTAAGGCGCAATTAAATGGAACTGCTGCTGCTGCGATCGATGCCGATCCATCTTCAGATAATTATGCTTATTTCAGAGGACCACAGCTAGATGCCATTAACGCCGGTATTTTAAAACGTTACGAAAAATATAATGGTCCTGAGGGAAACTCTAAAACCTCTCAGCAATCGCAGGAAGAATTAGGAATTGAAAACTCGGCTTCAACTTCTTTACCTGATGGAGAAGACATCAATCGCGATAACAACATGACTCAAAGCGATGAATATTTTCAGTACAAAGTTTCCATGCGTCAAAATGATTTGGTTGTTGGCCAAAACTTCGTTACCGATAAAGTTACATCAAATGTAAGGTTGGCAAATGGAAATACACAGGCAGCAACATGGTACCAGTTCCGTGTTCCAATTTCACAATATCAAAAGAAAGTGGGTAACATTCAGGATTTCAAATCAATCCGTTTCTTTAGATTGTTCATGACTGATTTTGCCGATACAACTATTTTGCGTTTCGCGAAACTGCAATTGATTCGTGGCGAATGGAGAGAATTTAACACGAAAAATGAAGCTGATCAGGTAATTGTTGATCCATCTTTACCTGCTTTAACCCCTGATAATTCTTCGGTTGAAGTATCAACTGTGAACATTGAAGAGAATGGTAAACGCTCTCCAATCCCTTATGTTACGCCTCCTGGAATTCTCCGTGAAAGAGATTACAGCAATTATAGAGGCGATACCCGTTTGAATGAGCAATCTTTATCAGTGATAGTAAAAAACTTACGTGATGGTTACGGACGATCAGCATTTAAAACAGCTTATAGTGATTTTAGATCTTACAAGCATTTGGAAATGTTTGTTCATGCTGAAGCGGTAAACAACCAGTTGCTGAACGATAGAGATGTCTCGGCATTTTTAAGAATTGGTACCGATAACCAAGAGAATTATTACGAGTATGTGATGCCATTGAAGATCACGCCTCCGGGAACAAGTGATCCCGATGCGATTTGGCCAGAGGCGAACCGAATGGATATTGATTTAACATTGTTTCAAAATGCTAAACTTGCCCGTAACGTGGCCAAGCAAAGTAGCGGACAACCCTGGCCGATCAATGTTCCATTTACTTATACCGATGGCGATAGAACCATTGTGGTAAAAGGGCAGCCAGATATGAGCAAGGTAAGGGTTTACATGTTAGGTGTTAAAAATCCACTTCGTGGCTTAAACAATGCAGAAAGCGATGATGGGTTAGATAAAAGTGCTTTAGTTTGGTTCAATGAATTAAGATTAACAGAGTTTGATGAACGCGGCGGTTGGGCAGCAACAGCTCGATTGAACTTAAAATTAGCAGATTTTGCTGATGTGAATATTTCAGGAAGTAAATCAACCATTGGCTTTGGTTCCATTGATTCAAAAGTGAGTGAGCGTAACCGGGCAGATAATGTTTTGCTGGATGTTTCTTCGGCTGTGGAACTTGGAAAATTCCTGCCTCAAAAATCAGGAGTTAAAATCCCAATGTTTGTGAATTATTCAAAACAAGTTTCAACGCCTCAATTCAATCCCCGTACACCCGATATTGAATTGAAAAATGCGCTTGATCAATCTACGAAAGAACAAAAAGATTCGATTTTAAACTTTGCTCAGGATTACACCATCCGTAGAGGGATCAACTTTACCAATGTGCGTAAAGAACGTACAAATAACACTAAACCTGTTCGCCTTTGGGATATAGAAAACTTTGCCGTAAGTTATGCTTTTACAGAATATAACCACCGCGATTTCATTAATCAAAGCAGTATTCAGAATACTTACAGAGGTTCGTTACAGTACAGCTATGCAAAGGAAGCAAAAACTTATGCTCCGTTTGAGAAGATCATAAAATCAAATACATTAGCGCTTTTACGCGATTTTAACTTTAGTATTTTCCCGAGTGCCATTAATTTTAGAATAGATGTTGATCGTTTATATTCAGAGAATACTTTGAGGAATAACGATCCTAATAACAGCATTCCTATTTACCAAAACGGTTTTGGAACAACGTTTAACAAGAACTTTAGAATGAGCAGGATTTACGGCATCGCCTGGAATTTGACCCGTTCGCTACAGCTTGATTTTAATGCGACCAACTATTCAATTATCGATGAACCGGATGGAAGATTAGACGGCTTAAAACGTGATACGGTTTGGCAGAATTTAAAACGTTTGGGCCGTACAACAGATTATAACCACAACTTGAATGTTACCTATAATTTGCCCATTGATAAGATTCCTGGCTTTAATTGGGTAACGGTAAAAACGCGTTACGGAACCAATTTCAACTGGCAAACTGAACCACTTTCAACTTTACTTGATCCAAATATCAACTTGGGTAACACCATTCAGAACAGCAGAAACCTTCAGGTTAACCCTAGTTTGAACCTGGTTACCTTATATAACAAATTTGGTTTCATCAGAAATGCAAGTAACAATGAAGAAGGTTCAAAAGTGAAAAATTTCTTCATCAACTTGTTAACCAGTGTTAAAAATTTAAATGCCAATTATGTTCAAACTAAAGGTATATTTTTACCAGGATACTTACCTACAACCAAATACTTTGGGATAGACAATGCAACCGGAGCACCTGGTTTAGGCTTTGCTTTTGGTAGCCAACGCGACATCAGGGATATGGCTTTGAACAATGGTTGGTTAACTACTGATACTTTACAGACTCAACTTTATGTGAATACCTTAAGAGAGGATTTACAATTTACCGGACAAATAGAACCGTTTAAAGATTTACGAATTACGCTGAGAGCCAATAAAGCACAAACCCGAAACTTCTCTACCAATTTTAGGTATGAAGCGAGTGTTGGTTCTTTTGAAAATTTAAGTGCGATTACCACAGGCGATTATAGCGTATCTTATATTGCCTTAGGAACAGCTTTTAAAGAGAAAAATTCGAGCATCATTTCTACTTTGTTTAATCAATTTATGGCCAATAGAATTATTGTTTCCAGAAGATTGGGTGCACAAAATCCAAATTCAGGCGGTCAAAATAGTGGTTATGCTGATGGTTATAGCAAAGAAAGCCAGGATGTAATTATTTCAGCTTTTATGGCTGCTTACACGGGTAAAGATGCGAGTAAAACAAAATTGAATGCTTTCCCCCGAATTCCTTTACCAAACTGGAGTTTAACTTATAATGGTTTAACCCGCATACCATTTATTGCAGATAAGTTTTCTTCTGTTGATGTCCGCCACGGTTACCGTTCGGCTTACAACATTAATGGGTTCAACTCTTTATTGAGATATCAGGAAAGCAATGGGTTTTCTGTTAACCGGGATGCAAATAATAACTTCTTGCCTGAATATCAATTCGCACAAGTAACCATTTCTGAATATTTCTCACCACTTATCGGTGTAGATACGAGGTTTAAAAATAACCTGAGTGCAACTTTTGAACTCAACAGATCAAGATTATTAGGATTGAGTTTAGCGAACAGTCAATTGGCCCAATTATCAGAAAACAATATGGTTTTAGGTTTGGGTTACAGAACCAATAAATTCCGTTTCCCTTTCGGCTGGTTTAAAAGCTTAAAAATGGACAATAACATGGACTTTAAATTGGATGTGGCCATTCGTGATAACAAAACGGTAATCTATCGTGCCGATGTCACAGAGGCTGAAATTTCTTCAGGCGCAAAAAACATTACTTTAAGACCAAGCGTTGATTATGTATTGAACCAGAAGTTCAATATCAAATTATTTTATGATTCAAACATTACCAAGCCTTACACATCACAAACGTTCAACACTGCTTTCAGTAATTTTGGTTTTAGCTTGAGATTTACATTAAACTAAAATGGCGGAATAGATTGGTAGAATAACGTTTCAACATTCCAACATAATAGCTCACTTTGGCAAAACTAATTTAAGACATATGAATTTTCCATCAGAAGGAAAATTGCAGTATAATCAGGACTGATCAAAGCTGTTGCAAACGTTCAAAAAGCCTTTAGCGACATATTAAAAGGCTTTTTTTATTCATGTTTATTCGGTATGTGCTCAATATGTTTACAAATATGTGTGCAAGTAGCTACTTTTGATCATGGCAAATGTTGCAAAGTTTCTGGATAAGCGGTTCGAATATCGGAGGGCACCTATCCTTTCAGACTCAGAATAACTCATCAAAGAAATCAATATCCATAAACACTGGCTATTTATTTACAGAGAAATACTATTCCAAGCTTCTTACTGGTGGGAACATGAATAGTGATGCTGCCATGCAAAAAGCAAAGCGAAGCCTTGCGGAGCTTGAAGATAAAGCCAATAGTATCATCAATGATTTACTTTTAAGAGTTAGATTAAGTTATGGTTCATTTCGAGTGCGGTTTACTGGCTTTGGTTAAAAACTCTAATTGGTATAGTAGATCTTTCCTCCCATTTGATCAGCAACTTCTTTCATTTTGGCAAACATTATGATGCCATTCTTACGATCGTAGTACTTCCTTTTTGATTTATCCTGACAAGTCATGCGTAATTTATTGTTCATGCACCATACTGTTATCGTGTATTTAGCTAAATCTGGCTTGGTCGCATCCATAGGAATCAAGTCAGTTGTAACTTGGTCGAGTCTCCGTTTATTATCGATAGATTTGATTCCCAATTTTGGAAGCACCTTCTTAACCAGTTGGTAGTTTTCGGATTTAGTTAGTTCATTTTCAACTCGTAGCACACTAGTATTAGCAAAAAGAACCGTATCCCTTACTTTTGAGAAAGGTCCTTTAAGTTTTTTGTATTGTAGCGTTTGATCCTGACCAAAACATAGGCTTGCCGTGAAGCATAGTGCCAAAGTGATAAAATTTCTCATTGCCCTATTTATTAAAATGGTATACAGCAAACTCGCTGCCTAATGATACAAAAACGGATTCCCAAGTTGCCTTTAACTCATCGTATTTTTTACGGGATTTATATTTCATCATTTGTTGCCAGACAAATTCTTGCGCTGCAAATAAAATATCGGAGTCACTTCTTTTCAATACTTTTCGCTTGACGTACTCAGTTTCCCAATCAAAATTGGATCTGGATTTTATGTAATCTTTGATGTAGGCAACACTGCTCGCCATTACAAAAAAGGATATAGGAGCAAAGAGACTAATTACAGCTGATATCAGTAGGAATACTTCATTCATGATTGAGAGATTAATTTTTACCAAACATAATATTTAATCAATCATTTAAGAAATACTTCAATCAATTCTACCTCATAGCCGCAGCCTAACTTTAATTCCAATCTACATCAAATAGAAAAACATACTCGTTTATTGCGTATTCAGAAACTTTTGATAAGATTTCATAGTTAATGGTACAAGCCCTCAGCCTTAATTGACGGTTACTTTTACCTAAATGATAATATTAGATATAGATTTTAAAAATGTTTTTTTGAACGATCTCGACTGGTCTTTGGTATTGGAAATTGCTATAAGAACAATCATAATGTTCGTATTTGTATTGGTTTTCTTGCGTTCATCGGGAAAAAAAGGCGTCAGGCAGTTGAGTATATTTGAGGTAGCAATAATTATTGCACTGGGTTCTGCTGCGGGTGATCCAATGTTGAACAGTGAATCTGCTATACTTCCTTCTCTATTGGTATTTGTTGTTATACTGGCTATCTATCGATTGATAACTTATTTAGCCACCAAAAATCAGCGTATAGAGGACATTCTAGAAGGCAAAGCAACTTATATTATAGAAGATGGCATGTTCACTCTCAAAGAAGAGGGAGACGCAAATTTTGCCCAGGACGAGTTCTTTGCAGAAATGCGCGTTCAAAGCATTGAGCACTTAGGTCAGGTAAGAACAGCTGTTCTGGAATCGAACGGCCAAGTAAGCTTCCTTTATTTCGATACAGATCAATCAAAGCCTGGAATGCCTATTTTCCCCAAAGCGTTTGCAAAAAGATCAACAACTGTTTTGGATAAGGGCTTATACGCCTGTACGCACTGCGGGAATGTACTAGAGCTTTCTACAAGTGCAACTTGCAACAGATGCCATAAGGATGAATGGGTCCAAGCCGTCAATACTCCTAGGATTGTGTAAAGCTATTTTGCATCAAATATTGATGAAGTAATATCTTTCACACCAAACGGTAAAGCATCAGCGGTTACTTTTATCCTTCGGTGCCTTACTGCAAATATCAATTGCACCCTTACAAAACGCCATCCAAATTTACAGCCCTCTCCAACGCAAAATATTTGCTTGAGCTATACGCAATAAGAAACATTGGCCCAAAACTTACTGCAAGTTCAAAGAATGACACAAAATGAATTGAATCACTAAAGGTCAGGTAAGCTAAAAATGTTATAATAGCATAAATAACTGGCCTATCAGTGATAAACCTGCGATGACCAATAGTTGACTTGAAATAACTTGACAACATAAGGGATGCCGCTAGTATTGCTACGAAAATATTGAGATTAAGGGTTGACAAGGAGAAGCTGAAATCAAAATTGGCCTCTGTTAAATACAGAGATCCAACAATTGTCCAGCCGATAATCATCATTGATGGAATTGCTGCAATCCAGGTGATAGCGCAAACTTTTAGGGTGTATATTAACTTTTGATTCATTGAGAGCGATTTATTTGCTTTGGTTAAACTTTAATTAGTGTAAGTAAATCTGTGCTCCCATTTGATCGGCAACTTCTTTCATTTTGGCAAACATTATGATGCCATTCTTACGATCGTAGTATTTACTTTTTGACTTATACTGACAAGTCATGCGTAATTTGTTATCCATGCAAAATATTCTGATGATATATTTTCCTGAATCTGGTTTGCCCTCGTTTATTGGGATTAAATTAGTTATGATTTGGTTAAGTCCTCTTTTTTCGTCGATAACTTCTATCCTCAATCTTAACATCGCTTCCTTAGCCAAACGATAGTTTTCAAATTTGAGAAAGTCGTTTTCAACTAACATAATGCAAGCGTTCGCAAAAATGACTGTATCTCTCACTTCCGCGAAAGGCCCTTTAACCTTTTTGTATTGGAGCTCATGATCCTGAGAAAAACATAGGCTTGCCATGAAGCATAGTGCCAAAGTTATAAAAATTCTCATGGCGCTATTTATTGAAATGGTATACAGAAAACTCGCTGCTTAATGATAAAACTATTTGTTTTCAATTTTATATTGTCTTCAAAATCAAAACCCAGTCTAATAAAATTTATCGATTTAAACGCATTCCCCATGCCGCAGCTTTTCTTAGTACAACACCTGGAGCAATTCGCTAATGACAGCCAGGAAAAAGCTTGGCAGATTATATTTTAAACAATCTGATTTAATTTAATGGCTAGAAAATAAAGAATAAACAAAAGTATTTTCCGGCCGTTGTTAATGGTGAAACTAAATTGTATTTTTGAGCCGTTGACATACTTAGAATTATGAGCAAATGAATAAATGTTTGCAATTATGTGTGCAACAACTAAAATAGAACTAACACAAATACTCATAATCAATAAGTTAAATTATAATGAATTTTCCATCAGAATTAAAATACACTAAAGACCACGAATGGGTTAAGGTTGAAGGTAACGAAGCTTTTATCGGTATTACTGATTTCGCACAACGCGAATTGGGCGACATCGTTTATGTAGACATTAACAGTGTTGGCTCTGAAGTGGCAAAAGAAGAAGTTTTTGGCACTGTTGAGGCTGTTAAAACAGTTTCAGATTTATACATGCCAGTGACTGGTACTGTTTTAGAAATCAATGCAGAATTAAATGACAATCCGGAATTGGTAAACTCTGATCCTTACGGTAAAGGTTGGATGGTTAAAGTATCATTGTCTGATTTAGCTGAAGTGGAAGAATTATTAACTGCAGATGCTTACCAAGCTTTAGTAGGCGCTTAATTTATAATATTTTGTATCAAACACTAAAACAACAAAAATGGGCCATCTTTTGGACAGCTGTTGTTTTAGTGCTTTGTAATATTGAGATGCCTGCATCAGAGGGCGAAGGTTTTTTCTTCACAGGCTTCGATAAAATGACCCACCTCGGGTTTTTCTTTGTATTATCGGTGCTTTTATTTTATGGAAAAATAAAATACCAAAATAATTACGGCTTCCGAACGTTAACCATTTTCAAGATTATCCTGATTAATGTGATCATTGGTGGAGGTATTGAAATACTGCAATGGAAAGTATTTACGTATCGTTCGGCAGAATGGTGGGATTTTGGTTGCGATGTTTTAGGTTGCTTAATGGCCGTATTCAGTTACATTTTACTTCACAAATTAAATTTCGATGAAAAAAACAATTAGTTCAGTTTTAATTTTAGCAGCATTGAGCTTAACTGGTTGCAGCATTTTTAAGAAAAATTGTAATTGTCCTAAGGTTTATTATAAAAGTTATCCATCTCAACGTAAATAAACTTCAAATTCTATAAACGCGCAATTAACAGCTCGCTCCCACGTGCTGTATTTAAAATGTTACTTAGCATTTAACATCTCTTAACCAAACCTTTTAAACTTAGCTCAGTCTGATAGCTTAGTTTAGTATTAATATATCTAATTTTTTCTAATGAAGAAGAACGTTCAGAGAGCAATTTTCATTGTTCTCCTATTTTGCGGTTACGTCGCTCAAGCTCAAAATACCGGCACTATTACGGGTAAAGTAATCAGTGCTAAAGATAAAAAACCAGTTGATTTTGCAACAATAGCGGTTAGAAGCCTAAAAGATTCTGCCGTGGTTGCCTCCGGTCAAACCAATCCAGATGGCACATTTAGCTTTAAAGCGATCGCTCCTGGTAAATATCGTATTTACGCAGCGTTTCTTGGTTTAAAAACTGCCACCAAAGATGTTGATGTTGCCAAGGATGCCGTTAATGCTGGCGAAATCGCCATGGCAGATGATGGCGTTGATTTAAAAGACGTAAACGTAACAGCAACTATTCCGGTCGTGGTAAAAAAGGATACATTGGAATTTGATGCAAAATCGATAAAGGTTCGCGAGAATGCAGTTGTTGAGGATGTTTTAAAGAAACTACCTGGTGTTGAAGTGGCCAAAGATGGTAGCATCAAAGCGCAAGGAGAAACGGTAACAAGAGTTAAAGTTGATGGTAAAGAATTTTTTGGAAGTGATCCACTTTTGGCAACCAAAAATTTACCAGCAGATATGGTAGATAAAAT
>SEDB01000419.1 GCA_004210715.1 Pedobacter sp. | reverse complement strand
AATGGAAAGATCGAAAATTATTTTCCTGTAGTTTTTCATGCCTCGATAATCATCCTCATTGTTATATCTTTTTTTACGCCAGATATTTTGTCGGATGATAAAATTCATGTGTTGGTTGCAGATGGTGTTTTTCAATTTGTAAGCACATTACTCATCGTAATCATCAGTATTATAAATCCATTTGTGTCTTTTTCTACAGAAGCAGAGTTGAAAATAAAAGCAATGACAGATAGGGCTGAATATTCATCAATGCAATGGCTTTTACGAGGTAAAAATTGGCAATTGATAAAAGCGTTTGTCTGCATTTTGATTGTAGCCTACTTTATTTACGACGGAATTTTGGTAATTCCAAGCTTAAATCAGGGTTTGGTATCTGGTGTGACTATCATTTTAATCTTGTTTTTTGTCTTTGGAAACATTGTTCAGCTGATCAATGATCCTGTGGTTTTTAAGAAAAAAACATTGTTTAGATTATCAATGCTTTACCGTTCCTTTAAAGTGTCGTTTTTTATCTCTATTGGGCTTATTGCTGTGGTATTTTTATTTGGGGCAATTACAAAAATTGATACACCTAAAATAGTTAAAACCGAAGCGATAATATTAATTGTTTACAACGTAGTAATGGCTTTTAATGAATATAAAATATTAAAGGTTGCTTAATGATATTTCCTAAGTGCCCTAATTGCAATGAACAAACCAATCAGCGTTAAAAATGCACTTAATATGAAAGGAGCTCCCGGGAAATACAACGGTGTTCCATTTTTAATAAAAAACACAAAAATATGGCTGGCAAGCCACGGCCCAATAATGGCCGCCAAGCTTTGTAAACTAGTTGTAATACCTTGAATTTCGCCCTGAGCATTTTCCGGAACTTGGTTGGATATGATACTTTGCATCGCTGGGCCACCTATACCGGCCAGGCAATAAGGGATGATAAAAATCATCATCATCAATCCGCTACTGGCAAAAGCAAAACAAACAAATCCAATTACATACAGCATTAAGCCGAAATATATTGCTTTTCGATTTCCGATTTTCGGAATGATAATTCTAATCAAACCGCCCTGAACAATTGCTACCATTAAGCCAACAACCCCCAAAGAATAGCCAATCATGGTAGAGTCCCACTGAAACTTTTCAATTACATAGTATGACCAATTGGATTGTACGGAATGACTCGCGATATACAAAAGTAGAAGTGTTGCTAGTAAACCCAATATTGCTGGATATTTGGATGCGTTTAAAAAGGAGCCGATAGGGTTTGCCCGCTTCCAGGAAAAATCTCTGCGTTTTTCTTTTGATAATGATTCTGGGAGAATAAAATATCCGTATAACCAATTGATTAAAGCCAGTCCTGCAGAAATCATAAACGGTATACGTAAACCAAATGTGCTGAACAATCCGCCAATAACTGGCCCTAAAATGAAGCCGACGCCAAATGCAGCACCGACCAGGCCAAAATTTTGCGCCTTTTTTTCAGGTTCGGAAATATCGGCAATGTAAGCCATGGCAGTGGTAAAACTTGCTCCAGTAATTCCCGCAATGATTCTACCGATAAATAGCCAAAATATCGAAGGCGCAAATGAAAGAAAAATGTAATCGATACCTAGGCCGAAAAGAGAAAATAGTAAAATCGAACGGCGGCCGTATTTATCGCTTAAGCCGCCTAAAATGGGCGAGAAAATAAACTGTGCTAATGCAAAAGCAACCATTAAATAGCCGCCATAATCTGCTGCTACACTCACACTTCCGCCAGTAAATTCCTGAATGAGCTTAGGCAACACCGGGATGATGATTCCAAAACCAGTAAAGTCGATCAAGAGTGTCACCATGATAAAAATCATCGCTGACTTTTTTTGTTTAGCCATTATATCGCAGTTATAAACAAAAATATAAATTTCGCTCGATTAATCTGTACGTATTAAAGTATCATATCTGTAGCGCTAACTATCATTAAAGAAAATCATTTAAGCCTATTGTAAGAACCTTAAAAAAATGTGACACCAGAAAACATTTACGATAGTCCAAAACTTTTCCACAATGCCTTATTTCGGCATATTTTTGCTAAATTCGCAAGGTTATAATAATACCTTTTTGAAACATCGTTTTTGATAACGAGAATAATAATTTATGGCAGAAGATTTAGAAAATCAACAAAACGACAAAATCATCCAAATTAATATAGAGGAGCAGATGAAATCGGCCTACATTGACTATTCAATGTCGGTAATCGTATC
>SEDB01000067.1 GCA_004210715.1 Pedobacter sp. | reverse complement strand
ATAAATATTGGGGGATTAGCAATTGGTTTAGCCAGCTGCTTAGTTTTACTGATATATGTATCGTACGAATGGAGTTATGATAAACAATTTTCGAATAATGATAAAACGTATGTAGTTTATCAAAGTGTTGTGGCCAATGGCAAAACATTTAGCTGGTCGTGGACACCTAATGTGATGGCTAAAGAAGTGCAAGAAAAAATTCCAGGCGTTAAATATGCATCTCATTCTACTTATCCAAGGGCAAAACTTATTACAGTTGGGGAGAATAAATTAGGAAGTAAAGCTGTTTTTGCTGACCAAGCTTTTATTAAAATATTAGATTATAAATTCATTAAAGGGAATCCTCAGCAATCTTTAAAAGATATTAATACGATAATTCTGACCAAATCTTTTGCTGAAAAATTATTTGGACAGGAAGACCCAATTAATAAAACGGTAAAGCTAGAAAACCAGGATGTTTTAAAAGTTGAAGCTATTATTGAGGATGCACCTGCCAATAGCAGTATCAAATTTGATTGTATAATGCCTTGGGCTTTGTTCGAAAAAACAGAATCTTGGGCTAAAGAAGGGAATTGGGGCAATAATATGTGTTTAACACTTGTTCAACTCCAAGACAATAAGTTTTTTGCGGAAGCCAATGGGTTAATGAATGGGATTTACCAACGCAACCAAAAGGAAAATACGGCAAAAGCTTTATTGCACCCTTTAACTAAGTGGCACCTGTACGATAATTTCGAAAATGGAAAATCGGTAGGAGGTAAGATAGACCAACTGAAGATATTTTTATTACTTGCTTTTTGCATTTTGCTAATCGCGTGTGTAAACTTTATGAATTTGTCTACCGCTCGATCTGAGCGCAGGGCAAAAGAAGTTGGCGTTCGTAAAGCAATTGGCTCTACTCGCAAATCGTTAGTTAATCAGTTCTTTTTAGAATCGATGCTGATTACATTTATTGCGACTGTTTTAGCTTTTATTTTGGTTGAAATGAGTTTGCCATATTTTAATAATTTGTTGAATATTAAGCTGATTATCAATTATAATAATAGTGCCTTTTGGTTACTTCTTTTCGGTCTGATGATTTTTACAGGTTTCGTTGCTGGAAGTTATCCCGCATTATATCTATCATCTTTTGAGCCAATTAAGGTATTAAAAGGCTTTAAGATTAAAACAGATTCGTCAGTTTCTGTAAGGAAAGTCTTGGTTGTTGGTCAGTTTGTATTTGCTGCTTGTTTAATTATTTGTACTGCAGTAATTTACCAACAGCTTAACTACATCAAAAATAAGCCAATTGGTTACAACCAGGCCAACTTAATACAAATAGCAGTTGATGGCAAAGTGAGGGATAAAGGTAAGATTGAGTTGCTTAAAACCCAGCTGATCAAATCTGGCGCCGCTACAGATGTAACTTTTTTCAGCTCGGATGTTACCGAGGGCGGAAATAATACAACTGATGTGCAATGGGATGGCAAATATCCGAAGGAAATGATTTCATTTAACCATAGAGGGATAGGTTATGATTTTATCAAAGCGATGGGTACTGAAATGATTAGTGGCAGGGAATTCTCTCCGAAATTCCCGAATGATACAAGCAATGTATTGCTCAATGAAGCCGCTGTGAAAATGATGCGGTTAAAAAATCCGATAGGAAAAATAATTACTTTTTGGGGTTATAGACTAACTGTTGTAGGTATTGTAAAAGATTTTGTAGTAGAAAGTGCATATCAAAAGGTAGCCCCAATGATTTTTCATTTAGGAACGAACAGTAATGCCAATATGATTATTACCCGACTAAATCCTAATCAAAATATAAGTACATCTTTAAGTAAAATTGATGAGTTAGTAAAAGCGATTGAGCCAAATTATCCTGTTAACCGCAAATTTGTAAATGAATCTTACGAGGTTAAATTTCAAGATGAAAAACTTTTGGGAACGCTTTCAAACTGGTTTGGTGGTTTTGCTATTTTCATTTCATGCTTAGGCTTACTAGGATTAGCTCTTTTCATGGCTGAGCAACGCAAAAAAGAAATCAGTATCCGTAAAGTTTTAGGCGCCAGTACCGCAAATATCCTTACACTTTTGAATAAGGATTTCATCAAATTGGTGGCAATTGCAAACGTAATCGCTTTTCCGTTGGCTTACATAATTATTAATAAATGGCTTTCTGCTTATGAATATCGGGTTTCAATTTCTGCATTACCATTTATCATTGCCATCGGTTTATCGGTTTTGATTGCCATTTTAACGGTTAGCATTCAATCAATAAAAGTGGCAAAAGCCAACCCAGTAGATGCACTTGGTTTAGCTATTGCTTTGGCTGCTTTTATTTTGGTTGTGATGTATTTTACTTATGAAACCAGTTTCGATAAATCAAACCCTAACTATAAAAACATTTATGTGGTGGGAAGAATTTATCCTGATTTTAAGACAAATTATACGTCTCCACCTTTTGCTAAAGCCATTAAGCAGAACTTTCCCGAAATAGTGCGGGCTGGTATAACCAAAAATGGAACTTTTGAGTTGGCTTTAAAAAACGAGGGTAGAACAACGTTTATTAAAAGCTTTATGTATTCGGATTATGAGGCAGCTAGAATACTCAATCTAAATCCGAGTACTGGTTTGCAAAAACCAAAAGGAGAGAGTGAGTTCTTTTTTTATCTAAATAAAGAAAGTATGAGGGCGCTTTTTCCAAATAAGAAAGATGAAAAACCAGAAATGGTAAGCATGGGAAGTAGTACTTCTGGTCATACAGGAATGATAACTGGCTCGATTGTAAATGACTTGCATTCAAATATAAATTTCGATGCCTTATCCGTAGCGACTGAATTGGGTAAAGGAGAAAACTATGGCTATAATAACTATAATACATACATTCAGGTTAAACCGGGAACTGATGTGGCTAACCTGGAGCAAAAAATAACTGACCTATACCGAAAAGAACTATTAAAAGGCGAAACCGACCAGAAAACGATTGAAGAAATAAAAAGTATTTCCACATTTTTAGATCCGCTTTCAAACTTACATCTAAGACCTAAAGCCGGTAATGATGCACCATATAAAATTTTATTCGCCCTTTCCGTACTGGGAATTTTGATTCTGGTTATCGCTTGTATCAATTTTACAAATCTGAGCATTGCCCAAGCGACAAAAAGAGCAAAAGAAGTTGGCGTTAAAAAAGTGATGGGTGCATATCGTTTTCAGCTAACTACACAATTTCTAACAGAGATATTCATACAGTGCTTTGCCGCTACTATTTTTGCCCTAATTTTAGCTGAATTAGCCTTGCCGTATTTCAATAACCTTTTCCAAATTAATCTATCAATCTGGACAATTGAAAACAATCTGTTTTGGCAGTTGCCACTCGTTTTATGCTTAATAACCTTAATCGCTGGTACCTATCCATCTTTGGTTTTATCTGGATTTAAGCCTGCTTTAGTACTTAAAGGTAATTTTTCTACCAGTAAACAAAGTTCATGGTTACGAAATGGCTTATTGGTTTTTCAGTTTAGTATTGCCGTAATTTTTATTATTGGATTACTGATTATTAATTCGCAATTGAAATATATGCGCACTCAAGATTTAGGCTTTACGGCAAATCAAGTAGTTTACATTAAAAATATTACCTATTTCAATAAACCTGAGAAATTTGCTCCACTTCGGGATAAGATTTTAAAAATCGATGGAATAAAGGCTGCAACTGTGGCAACCGATGTACCAGATGGTGCAGAAAATGGTTCAAATGGTTACACTTTTGAGGGTGTACAAGCCAGTATTGATTTTGTTGATGTAGATTTTGATTACTTCGAGACGCTGGATATTAAGCTGAAACAAGGTCGTTTTTTCTCGTCATCATTTAGTACTGATACCGTAAATTCTGCAGTGATTAATGAAAGTGCGGTGGCCAAATATGGAATGAAAAATCCAGTTGGGAAAACAATTAAAGGTTGTAATACCGATTACAAAATTATAGGCGTAATTAAAGATTTTAAGGCACAGGGATTTGAAAGCATTGTTCAACCCACTATTTATTCAATAAAAAATCCTTGTGGAAATCCGAAACTGCAGATTATGCTGAAGATTGAAGAAAACAAGATGGCTTCGGCCTTGGCCACTTTGAAATCGCAATGGCCTCAAATAAACCCTAAAGATGGAGAAGATTTCAGGTACGAGTTTTTAGATGAGCTTTATGGCAAACTTTTCAAAAAGCAAGAACAATTGCAATCTGTGTTTTTTGCAGCTGCATTGCTTACCATTTTCATCGCAATATTAGGGTTGTTTGCCTTTGCAAAATACATTACGAATGGTAGAATTAAAGAAATAGCGGTTCGTAAAATTTTAGGCGCAAGTGATATTCAAATTTTCAAACTCATTAATAGTTCATTTTTTATAATGGTGCTAGTGGCTAATGTGATTTCCTGGCCAGTTGCCTACATTCTTACCAAAAAGTGGCTGGAAACCTTTGCTTACCGAATTGATTTGCCGCTGTTGCCATTTATAAGCAGTGCGTTGATTACCATTTTATTAACCATCATTACAGTAAGCATTCAGGCGAAAAATGCAGTTAAAGCTAATCCTGTTGATGCTTTGAAATACGAATAGAGCTGAAAGCTCAAAGCCTAAGGCTATTTGCAGGGTCTTGATACTTGATACTAAATACTTGATACTACAATGTTCAAATTAAACTTAAAAATCGCGTTGCGAAATCTTTGGAAGAATAAAACCTCTTCTTTCATTAATATAATTGGTTTGGCTATTGGCCTTGCAGCTTGTTTAATGTTGTTATTATATGTTTCTTACGAATGGAATTTTGATAAGCAGGCTAAAAATTCAGCCAATGTTTTTGTTGCGATGACGAATGTTCCGGGAGAGGGAAATAAAATTACCGGAACTTTTAATGGTACAACAACAGCACTTGGGCCACTTTTGAAGCAAAATTTACCCGAAGTAAAATATGTTGCCCGAATGGATTATGGCAAAAAAAGTTTAATTGCAAATGGAGAAAACAGTTATAAAAAGGATTCGAAATTTGCTGAGCCAGATATCCTTAAAATGTATGATTATGAGTTTGTTGCAGGCGATGAAAAAACTGCGCTCAAAAATCCACTTTCGGTTATTTTGACAGAAAGTACAGCAAAAACGCTTTTCGGAACCACTGATGTTTTGAATAAATCTGTACGTTATCAAGATCAAGAAGACCTAACGATTACTGGTGTAATTAAAGATTTGCCAGAAAATAGCTCCAACCGTTTTGATTTTTTAATGCCTTGGTCGTTTTACGAAATTGTTGACGAAAGTGCTAAAGATTTGAATTGGAATAACTACAGTTTTGTAACCATGGTTACCCTTAACGCTGATGCAAATATTGATTTGGTAAATCGTAAACTTGAGGCTTTGGTAAAAGCTAATAGCCCACAAAATCCACAATCACAGCCACACTTTCTCTATCGAGCCAGCAAACTACATTTATTTGGGAAGTTTGAAAATGGCAAACCTGTTGGAGGAGATATCGAGCAAGTCTATCTTTTTATAGGTTTAGCATTTGGTATTTTGCTCATTGCCTGCATCAATTTTATGAATATGGCTACGGCTAAATCAGAAAAGCGGGCCAAAGAGGTTGGGATCAAGAAAACAATTGGTGCAAACCGCACATCATTAATTTTTCAGTTTTTAACCGAATCGATGGTACTAACTTTAGTTGCTGTTGTTGTAGCCATTGCTTTATTGGAATTGTTTTTGCCAGCCTTTAACCAATTATTAAACATAAATTTAGGTATTTCTTACTTCAACACAGCGAGCTGGATTGGTATTTTAGGAATTGTTATTGCCACAGGTTTAATCGCAGGAAGCTATCCGGCATTTTATTTGTCGGCTTTTAACCCCATTCAAACCTTAAAAAGGAAAATAACTTCTAAAGGATTTTTAAATATAAGCTTAAGGCAGGTGTTGGTTGTTGGGCAATTTTGTTTCGCCATCATCCTCATTATATCCACATTGGTTATTTATCGTCAAATCCAATACATCAAAAATAAACCGGTCGGTTTTGATGTAAATGCTTTAGTTGAAATTCCTCAGGATGGAGCGCTTAAAAGCAAATTTGATTTATTCAAATCAGAGATCGTCAAATCAGGTGCGGTTACTTCCATGTACCAATCATCCGTTAGCTTATCCCATCGAGGACGTAATTTTATGGATATCAAATGGGATGGAATGACGAAGCCAGCAAATACGGTAATGTTTAATCAAGTAGCTACGACTTATGATTTTATTAAAACAAATGGAATCAAATTATTGCAGGGAAGAGATTTTTCTCAAAATTTTGCTTCAGATACCAGTGCATTGATGGTCAGTGCTTCTGCTGTTAAAGTATTCGGCTACAAAAATCCAATTGGTAAAAAAGTAATGCTTTTTGGTTCAACCGCATATATTATTGGGGTTTTTGATGATTATGTTTGGGACTCACCCTATAAATCAAATAACCCACAGGTGGTTTTCTTAAACCCTGCTCAAACAGGTACAATTACTATGCGATTGAATAATGCTAACAATTTGCAAAGCAACATCGAAACGATTAACAAGATTACAAAGGCTTTTAATCCTGCTTACCCAACTGAAATTAAGTTTATAAATTCATTATATCAGGAGAAATATAAATCCGAAAAAACATTGGGAATACTTTCTAATCTTTTCGGCGGACTGGCAATTTTTGTATCCTGCTTAGGTTTATTTGGGTTAGTAGCTTACAGTGCAGAACAGCGTACCAAAGAATTTGGTGTACGCAAAGTGCTTGGCGCATCGGTAACCAATCTGATGCAATTGTTATCACTTTCCTTTATCAAAATGATTATTGCAGCTATCATTATCGCTGTGCCAATAAGCTATTTTGCCATGGGTAAATGGCTAAGCAATTTTGAATTCCACACTGAATTTAGCTGGTGGATTGTGCCGGTAGCAGCACTTGGTACATTATCAATGGCTTTAATTACAGTAAGTTTTCAAGCATATAAAACGGCAAAAGCAAACCCTGTTGATGCTTTGAAATATGAATAAAGCCGAAAGATCAAAGCAAAAATCCTAAAGCCACTTGCAACATCTTGATACTTGATATTAAATACTTGATACTAAAATGTTCAAACTTAACTTAAAAATCGCCTGGCGAAACCTTTGGAAAAACAAGGGTTATACTTTTATCAATATTCTTGGTCTTTCGATCGGGATGGCTAGCTGTATCCTCATATTTATTTTTATCCGTTATGAATTGAGTTTTGATGAAGGCTTTAAAAATGAAAATAGAATTTACCGTTTAACAACTAACTGGACTTCCGCTGATGGATTTGAAGAATCGCAAGGTGTACCCAAACCAGCACCGGCTGCATTTCGTAATGATTTCAAAAATCAAATAGAAAAAGTTGGAGCCATTTGTCAAGATGGTGGAATTATCAAAGTAAAAGATGATGCCGGGAAGGAAAAAATTAAAACTTTGGAAGACGTTTTTTATGCAGAGCCGCAATTCTTTCAAATTATGAGTTTTGAATGGTTACAAGGGAATCCTATACAGTCATTAAGTCAGCCTAATTCCGTGGTTTTATCGAAAGACATGGCTACAAAACTTTTTGGCGACTGGAATAAGGCCGTTGGTAAAACTATTAACTATCAAAACCGCGATGATTTTATGGTGACGGGCATTTTACAGGAGATGCCCCAAAACAGTTCTTTTCCGCTAAATATAGTTGTTTCTTACGAAACCTTTAGAAAACACAATAATGAGAGATTCGATAACTGGGGCAATGTATCTTCAAATGATGAATGTTATTTTCTTTTAAAGGATGGTGTATCAATTGATGAAGTTAGGGGTGCTTTACCAAAGTTTTCTGACAAATATTTTCAAAGGGATAACATCTCTAAACAAGAAATTAGTGCTCAACCCCTGGGCGATATACATTACAACGAAAACTTAGGGAATTTTTCAAGCAAAACAATGTCAAAAAAGGAGCTTTATGGTTTAGGTATCATTGGTGCATTTTTGATGCTTACGGCCTGTATAAACTTCATTAATCTCGCTACTGCACAGGCGGTAAGCAGGAGCAAAGAAGTTGGCGTTCGTAAAGTAATGGGCAGTTTAAGAAAGCAATTGGTATTTCAATTTCTTACCGAAACCTTAACAATTAGCGTGTTTGCAATGCTCGTAGCTTGTGTTTTAACGGAAGTTGCCTTGCCAGGGATGAGAGGTTTATTTCAGGAGGAGATTTCATTTAGTATTATTCAGCACCCAATCATTTTTGTTTTTATGATCGGATTGGTAATCGTGGTAAGTTTTCTTGCAGGTTTCTATCCAGCGATGGTCATGTCTGGTTTTAGTCCGGCTTTGGCCATTAAAAATAAAATTACTGCCAATGCTGGCGGCTTAAGCTTACGTAAGGTTTTAGTTGTGGTTCAATTTTCTATTACTGTATTGCTAATTATTGGTACACTTGTGGTTTTAAAACAAATGAATTATATGAGGGAGAAACCATTAGGTTTCAACCCTTCGGCAATTGCTTTGGTAAATGTACGAAACGATAGTTTAAGCTTAATAAAATATCAGATTTTACAAGATCGAATTTCTAAAATACCGGGTGTTTTAACGACTAGTTTTTGTAGAAATCCACCATCATCCAGCAATAATAATGAAACTAATTTTAAGTATAATGGCACCGACAAAGCCAATTTTCAGGCTAATACAAAAATTGCGGATGAAAATTACTTCAAAACTTTCGGATTAACTTTTGTTGCCGGTAAAGCATTTTCTAAAAGCGATACCATAAAAGAAGTTGTGGTTAATGAAACGACTTTAAGAAAATTAAATGTGGTTAATTTTAATGACGCATTAGGTAAAAAAATTAAAATTTTTGGCAAAGAAGGAACTTTAGTGGGGGTGGTTAAAGATTTTAATAATTTGAGCCTACACGAACCAATATCACCAATTATCATTACTACAATTAAAGATAACTACCAGAATTTAGCTGTGAAAATGGATAGTAAACAAATAAAATCTATCATGCCTCAGATAGAAAAAATATGGAATAATACCTTTCCGGAAAATTTTTACAGAGCCACCTTTGTTGATGATGATATTAGTCAGTATTATGAAACAGAAAGGGTTATGGGGATTTTATTTAAGGTTTTTGCTGGCATTATTATTTTCATTTCCTTTATCGGTTTGTTTGGATTAATTTCTTTTGTAGCCACTCAAAGAACCAAAGAAGTAGCTGTTAGAAAAGTTTTGGGCGCTTCAACCTTCGAATTGATCAAAATGTTAAATGGATCATTTCTACTAATGGTTTTCATCGCTAACTTGGTTGCCTGGCCACTGGCTTATTTGTTTGTTTCAAAATGGCTTTCTGGCTTTGCTTATAGAATCGACATTAGTTTTTGGCCATTTCTTTTAGCAATGATTATTTCCATGGCAATAACTTTAATAACTGTTTCCATCCGCTCCTATAAGGCTGCAGTTGCCAATACAATTGATGCACTTAAATATGAGTAAAGCTGTAAGCTAGAAGACTAAAGCTTAAGGTAAAAATTTGTCTTGATACTTGATACTAAATACTTGATACTGCAAAAATGTTCAAATTAAACTTAAAAATCGCCTGGCGAAACCTTTGGAAGAACAAAGTTTATGCTGCTATAAATATCGGTGGATTAGCACTCGGCTTAACTGCTTTTGTGTTGATGCTTTTATATATCAATCACGAAGAAAGTTATGACACCTGGACTCCTGAACTTGAAAATGTTTATCAAATCCGCGAAAAACATGATTTTTTTACGCCAGATAATAAAGAACACTGGCAGGAAGCAACAGATAGTAGAATGGCTTCTTTGGTTAGAGAAAATATTCCACAAGCTGCTGAAGTAACAAAAGTAGATCAGGATTGGGAATGGAGTGCAGGTTATTCCGTAAAAGTTAATGGGGCAGATCCAATTTTAGTTAAACAGATAAAAGATGCTGACAGTAGTTTTTTCAAGGTTTTTAATTATCAGTTTTTACAGGGAAATGCAGAGGCTGCATTAAACTCCCCAAAATCAATTGTAATAAAGGAAAGCCTTGCGTTAAAATTATTTGGTACCGATAAGGTATTAGGTAAAACCGTAAAGCTATTAATCTGGAGAAGCGACCCTGGGCAAGTGTTTACCATAACTGGTGTGGTGAAAGAACCTCAAACCCCGCAATCCGTTAGCTTTAATGCCATAATGAGAACTGGCGAGCAAGATCACGATCCTGAAAACATCAGCAACAGACATTTTTGCCAGGTATATGCCAAAATGAATGGTCCTGTAGATAGTACGGCTTTGAATAAGACGCTGCAAAATGTATATGTTAATTTCAAGAAAGCAGCCTTTGCGAAGGAGAAGAAAAATTACAATGACATTTATAAGAACGGCAACACTCCCGGAATTAGTGCTTTACAAATTTCCGATGTTCATGCTAATCCGGCCTTAAAACTCAGTTGGAAAGATAAGTTGAAGCCTATAGTTGGAATTTCCATTTTCCTTCTTTTGGTATCGGTAATTAATTTCGTGAATCTGGCAACGGCACAATCTGTTCAAAGAGCGAAAGAAGTTGGTGTTAAAAAGGTATTAGGCTCATATAAAGGTCAGTTATTAACGCAGTTTTTACTGGAGTCAGCGATGCAAAGTATGGTATCACTTTTCCTCTGTGTAGTTCTGGTTGAAATGGTTTTACCTGCATTTAATCAAAATTTCAATGTCTCTTTGAGCTTTTGGTATAATCCTCAATTATTCATGATGATTTTGCAACTGCTTACATTGTTTGTTTTAGTCACCCTTTTTGCTGGTTTTTATCCCTCATGGATTTTGTCAAATTATAATCCCGTTTCGGTTTTAAAAGGTAATTATGAGAATGGGCTAAAAGGCATTGCCTTAAGGAATATACTGGTCGTTTTTCAATTTGTGATTTCGGTAACTTTTATCATTGCCATTGGGGTAATGTACCAGCAAACGAAATATGTGAGCCATAAGGATTTGGGTTTTGAAAAAGGGAATCTCATTAACATCAAATCAAACTACGAAGAAAAATTTGCTGAGCGGTTAAGGAAAGTTCCTGGTGTAAAATATATTGCTACAAGCACCCAGGTAATGGGAAATGTATTCAATACACCAGAAGAAATTACTTATAAAGAAAATAAAATTCCGGTTAACTCGGTTACCGTAACCATGGATGCCTTGCAAGCTTTGGGTGTCCAAGTGCTGCAGGGTCGATTGTTTTCCATAGACTATAAACAAGATACTGCCAATAGTGTGGTTATCAACGCAAGCGCTGCAAAATTAATTGATAAGAATCCGGTTGGGAAAACTTATGATTTACTACGTGATGATCGAAAATATACATTTCAAATTGTGGGTGTGATCAAAGATTATCACAATGAAGGGTTCGATAAGGCAGTGATGCCAACGATTTATAAAGTAACGCATTTAGGAGGCATGTCGACCACCAATAACATGCTGGTTCGCTTAGATGCAGCCAACAGCGTCGAAATCATTAAAAAGATAGAGGCAGAATGGAAATCGTTATATCCGGATTATCCAATGACTTATACGAGTATGAATGATGCTTTTGATAAAATTTTGGAAGATAACAACAGGTTTATCAATATGATTGTATTGTTCAGCCTGGTGTCGGTTTCATTATCACTATTAGGCCTGTTTGCACTTTCCACATTTGTAGCAAAACGCAGAACAAGAGAAATCGCAGTTAGAAAAGTACTTGGCGCATCAAACATTCAGATTGTAAATCTGCTAAATAAATCATTTTTGATATTGGTTGTTATGGCAAATTTAATCAGCTGGCCAATTGCTTACATTCTTATCAAAAAATGGCTGGATGGTTTTGCCTACCGGATAGAAATGCCGGTTATTCCATTTTTGCTTGCCACACTTATCTCGATAGTTATTGCGGTGCTAACAGTTAGCATTCAAGCGAGAAAAGCAGCTGTAACAGATCCTGTAAATGCATTGAAATACGAATAAAGCCTAAAGGCTAATGCTGAAAGCCATGTCTAGATACTTGATACTAAATACTGATTAAAAATGATAGAACTAAAAAATATAGAAAAATATTACGCCAATAAAGGCGTGAAAAACTACGTATTACGCCATGTTACAACCACAATTAAACAAGGAGAATTTGTTTCAATCATGGGCCCATCTGGATCTGGAAAATCTACTTTGCTTAACATTTTAGGTATGTTGGAAGAACCTACTTATGGAACGTACGAATTTCTTGGGGAAGATGTAACCACATTAAATGAACGAAAACGCATTGAATTGTATCGAAACCATATTGGTTTTGTATTTCAGGCTTATCATTTGATAGATGAAATGACCGTTTATGAGAATATTGAAGCACCATTGCTATACAAAAAAGTAGGAAGTGCTGAACGGGCAAGTAGAATTGCGAACTTATTGGATCGCTTCAATATTGTGGCGAAGAAAGATTTATTTCCGAACCAACTTTCTGGTGGGCAGCAACAATTGGTCGGTATTGCGAGAGCT
The DNA here is from genome assembly GCA_004210715.1 of Pedobacter sp. Classification (GTDB taxonomy): domain Bacteria; phylum Bacteroidota; class Bacteroidia; order Sphingobacteriales; family Sphingobacteriaceae; genus Pedobacter. The sequence goes on along the minus strand of SEDB01000067.1, from coordinate 32 downwards.
TTAGCGGCTCAGCCTTCTATTATTTTGGCCGA
>SEDB01000418.1 GCA_004210715.1 Pedobacter sp. | reverse complement strand
GCTTGGATAAATATTTTTAAAACGCATATTAAAAATCCAATCTTAAGGTTTCTTTACTCAAAGGATAGCGTTGATGTAGAAAATTTTCCATTGAGGCACAAAGCATGGGATAAAAATCCCTGTTGCAAAGCTGCTCTAACAATTGTGTATGACTCACATTACCTTCATTTTTATGCTTGGCCAGCATTTCTGCTACAAAACTCACTGCTTCCCATACCCCATCCATTAAGAAAAAATCGAAAGCCATTAAAATAGTATTCCATTCAATGAGCAAAGACCGTATTAAAAACTGTCGGGATACCGGAAGTAAATGTTTTTTAAAACTTTCATAATCTTCCATGCACCCATCAATAACCATTAATTCTGCATGAGTAGGATAATTGGTTTTATCATGATTAACTTTATCCTTGCCGTGGGCATTAATGGTTGCTGCACAAACTGAAGAAATATTAATCAATGCCAAATGATCGTAAATTTTCGGATGCATGGTTTTCTTTGCATCGCGAATTAATTTTAAGCCAACAATGCCCCTTTTGTTTTGAGGTTTGGGATTCAAATCAATATACAGCAATTCAAATTCCTGCTGAAAATTAAGTGCCATAATATAATGGGCAGCCTCAGCAATAAAAAAACGAAGATCAGTAAGAATAAAGGGATGATCTTCCTGAAAAGATAAAATAGAGAGTTGCAAAATAAAAATTGTTCGGTTCCAATAATCTTTGAATACTTTATCAGCATTCTTCGAAATGTAAACTTAATATTTTGAGCCTTAGCAACAAAGAAGCCAATGGCAAATTAAGGTATATAAAGTGTTACTACCTGTAATTCAGCATCTAAAAATTTGCACAAGTTGAAGTTTAAAAATGTTGAAAATTCGCAACAAACATAACCCACTGAAATACAACAGGAAATCAAATTTCCATCATTAAAAAATCATTAACCTACACCGAATTAATATTCAAATCATAATTTTGTGTTATGGCAAATACGAACGTTAGAAAATCAATTCAAAGCAAAATAGAATCTTTAGGTAAAGAAATTGAAAACCTTCAACTTGAGCTTAAGAGATGGGAGAAAATAGCTGCTGATTATGAAACAAATTCAGAAAGCATTGACCTTATTCTTTCGATTCAAATCCCTGAAAAGGCAGAAGGAAAAGCAAAAAGAGTTAAAGCTTAATACAAATCTCCGATTCAAACATCGGAGATTTTTTTTTGCGGAAGATTTTGTGGCTGCCATGGAAATAAAAATTCAAGTTTAACCTTGAAACATACGCATATATTATACTTGATATGCTTTCTACACCGCATTCCCATATAGAATATCAAATTCCACTCATAATCAGAACAATACAAAACCAAAAATGTTACTCAAATACATTTAACCAATATTAAATATGATGAGTTTAACATTAGAGATTGTAGAAAAACTATCCTCGGCAGCTAAAGCTAAAGCAAAGGAAATTGGCATACCGATGAATATTGCTGTTGTGGATGAAGGTGCGAATTTAAAAGCGTTTCATAGGATGGATAACGCCTGGCTCGGATCTATAGACATTTCCATCAAGAAAGCGAAAACTGCTCGTTTCTTTGATATGAATTCTGGCGAGATCGGAAAACTATCACAACCCGGCCAACCTTTGTATAACATTGAACACTCCAACGGCGGGTTAATTACTTTTCCGGGTGGCGTAGTATTGAAGGATGAAAGTGGTAATGTGATTGGTGCCATAGGCGTTTCGGGTGGAACGGTAGATCAAGACCATGAAGTGGCAAGTGCAGGCGCCGAAGCACTGAAATCATAATTTTGTTATACTGGATAAAAACGATTCAGTTCAAAGATTGACTAAAAACCAAGGTTGAACACCTTGCATGAACGGTTGTTATCCGCAGCTTGACTGGAAACCTTAAAGCGAAAAAGGCATACTAAATCTTCACTATTCAACATGTCCTTCGGGGCATGTTGAATAAACCAATAAATGAGATTTCTAATCTGGAATGCCCTAAGGTATATATAGCTCAATTAATCAAAATATTTCTTCCAATTCTTAAATCGTTTTCCACTAAAAGTTGTTATAGCCTTACAACTTAAGCTATGACTTTAAACATCTACTGGAAAAATTTCTTCATCGGGGAAGAAAACTGGGAATTCATGCTGGAAATTGCGCTCCGCACTTTCATCATGTATTTTATCATTCTCATTGGCTTAAGGCTTTTGGGAAAACGTGGTGTTAGGCAGCTTTCAGTTTTCGAACT
>SEDB01000417.1 GCA_004210715.1 Pedobacter sp. | reverse complement strand
AACAGGAAGATTTAAATGATAGGCTAAATTCGTGCTACTTCCAATGGTTACAACATTACCTCCATCTTCTAAAAACTTTTTCAATTGAGGAATAGATTTTTCAGCAGTAATTCTTCCCAGACGGTTTCTAAATTCTTCAGGAATTTCCTCCGCTTTCGGACCAAAGTTTCTCGAACCAAAACCACCAGCCTGAACTGAAGGAATGGCGCCACCAACAAAAATGATCACGTCATATCTCGATTTCAAGTTTCCAGCGTCAATATCCTGAGGGTAAATCACTGTTGCGTTATAATGGTATTGCTCCATAATGAAACGCATCCAGCCCGAAGCCATTGATCCTCCGTAATTGTCCCATAAAGCTATTCTGGCTGTTGAGATTTTAGTCTTATCTTTTGGTGCCGAGGCAGATTTTAATTTTACATTAGCTTTCTCCAGGATCGATTTTCCTGCAGCGGAAACATAAAAATCGCCGTTTTCATTTGAACGATAAACGTCGATTTTATTCTTTAGCAAATCATTTACAGCAGTGTATGAATCGTTTTGAGCTGCACTTAACACAAAATTTGAGCCGGCAACTTTGTTTTCTGGAGCCAAGAGTTTTCCATAAGGATTTCTTTCAAAAGGCCCGTTGAAATCATCTTGAATGCGATCGAACTTTACATTCATTAAATAAGCCAAAGTCCAACCTGCAGCATCGTAAGGTGGAATTGGAGCCCCGCCTTCATATTTAAAATCATTAGGATGATCTTGCGGCTCAAACATATCCAAAACATGTGGACGGAAAGCTTGATCGGTTTTAACCACATAACTTCCGGCTGGGTATTTTTTGCCTGCTACACTAAATGGTGCTGTTGCTTTCTGTACCACAATTCCTGTTCTAATCAAAGCATTCAAAAATTTTATTGCCGAATTAAAATCTGGCATGGCGTTGAGCATAATTCAATACCGCATAATTCAATGAAACAGAATAATCAATGGAGTTTTTGAAATACCATTTTCTTGGCGTTACCGGGTTTGGCGAATCGCTATTCGGCAACAATCTTGATGGCACCAAAGGAATTTCTGATGGGGTGGGGCTACCTACGATTTCCGTTAATAAACCAATCATATTGTGGAAATAAGTTGTCGTTCTTAAGCCACCATTATACCAAGTAGAAAATACAGAACCGCCACGCTGTGTGTAACCAGGTTTCGCTTCCACATTTAGCCGGGTGTGCATGGCTGCGCCAACTGCATCTAAACTGGTTAAAAGCGTTGCATCAAAAACATAATTAAAGGGATCGCGGTAGGGAGGTCCTGCCACAACCGTTCCTGCAGGGCCAGCCTGATGGTGGTTATACATAATCTGCGGAATCCACTCTACAAAAAGCTGTCGTCCCATATTTTGGGTTTCTTTTAGGTTCAGCATGAAAAAATCACGATTGTTATCATGTCCGGCATATTTTTCATAAAGTCTTGGCCAGCCTGAAAGCACTCGTTTTTTGGGATCTTTTTCTCTCATGTACCAGTTGCTTACCAACTCTTGCCCGTCTGGATTAGCATGGGTAAACAAAATGATCACATTATCCAGTATTTTCATCGTTTCCGGATCTGTTTTGGAAGCAAACTCATAAGCCGTTTGAATCAATTGATGTGCACCAACGGTTTCATTCGCATGCAAGCCTCCATCAATCCAAACTACTGCTTTACCTTCTTGTGATAGTGCTTTGGCCTGCTCAGGCGTGATTTCTGCATGAGCCAGTTGCTGAGAAATTTCTTTATATCGTGCTAACTTTTGAAGATTTTCAGGAGAGGAAACAATCAGCATATATTGACTCCTTCCTTCTTCAGTTTTACCAATATCTACCAGCTTAACGCGTTTGGAGGTTTCAGCCAGCTTTTTAAAATAAGCCTCCGTTTGGGTATAAGTTGCCAGTTGGTAATCATCGCCGATTGAAAAACCAAAATGAGATTTTGGCGATGGCACTTCTTGTGCAATGGCACTGGTACTTACGATTAGAAAAGCCATACACAGCTTTCTAAAGTGTATTTTAATCATAGTTTAGGGTGTTTGTTGGATAATCAAATATAATTAGAAATCGAACCACTTTAACCTTGATGTAAATTTGTTACACTCACAATTAAGCGAAATATTAGTCAGGGTTGTGGTTTCTTAAAATGCGTTATTCCGTTCTTATTTACCAGTTCCGATAAATTTCATAATTAACAATTCGCTAAGCACCAAAAGAGTTGCAAAACTGACGCATTTTTAGCCGCTGAGCTACAGATAAATTAATATTTTTGTTACCGAAACATTGAAAAGATAAAATACCGATCATACATTTTATTCCATTGTTTCGGTGGTAATCTTATTAAAAACAATCATGACCCTAGAAGAAAGAATCGAATATTCAAAAACCAGTATTTTCAAAGCCGTTTTTCCAAATACAACCAATCATTACGATACGCTCTTTGGTGGTACTGCCATGCACATGATGGACGAGGTGGCCTTTATTACAGCTACCCGTTTCAGCCGACAGATTATGGTTACGGTAAGTAGTGATCGAATCGATTTTAAAAAGCCCATCCCCGCTGGAAGTATTGTGGAGCTGATTGGGAAAGTAAACCATGTTGGAAATACCAGCTTGAAAGTAAATGTGGAGATCTATATTGAACAAATGTATGCTGAAGGTAGAGAGTTGGCCGTACACGGTGATTTCACATTTGTGGCCATTGATGAACATAAAAAACCTGTTCAGGTGATTAAATAATTGTGTAAGATTTTGTTAAAAAGTTATAAAAATCAATTCGCGTAAATCTTTAGCTTTGATTTTATGGAGCATCAACATTCAGAAGAGGATTTAAAAGCCATTGCTAAACAGCTAAGTGATCCGGAGGGAGAATATGGTATCAAAACTGGTGAGTCAATGAATGCCAGTAATATCGGTATGACCAATTCTGCTGTTGATGCTTTGAATCTACATGGCGGAGAAATGATTCTTGAGATTGGCCATGGAAATGGGGGCCACATTGCAAATTTATTACGCAAGGCAAATGGCTTAAAATATTTTGGTGCAGATATTTCTGAAACCATCATTGCAGAAGCGAAAAGGTTGAATAAAGAATTTGTAAGGTCGGAAACAGCTAATTTCCATTTGACTAACGGAGTCGATTTACCTTTTGAAGATAAAAAGTT
>SEDB01000416.1 GCA_004210715.1 Pedobacter sp. | reverse complement strand
ATAATCGTTTTATAATTATTTCCTGCAACTGAAACACTTTTGCCATCTTCTGTATTAACAGTGGTTAGCTTGTTGAATAAATTTTCCATCTCTATCGTTGTGTATTATGCTAACATTTCAATTCTTCACTTGTTTGGTTGTTATTAATTTACGCCTTATTTAAATAATATATCCGAAATTGGCAGTTCATTGTATATATCGCTTTTAAGGTAAATGGGTAAAATAATTAGGTTTATATTTTTTGGAAATTACTTTGTAGGGATTCTTGCCGTGGCATTAACCCTGGAAGCAACTTTACAACTGCGCTTGCCTTTTAATTCAATCAATTATTATCTTTTACTTTTTCTGGCCCCCATTATCTATTATACTTACGCTTACAACAAAGTTTCTAATCAGCCATCTGCAACAAATCCCAGAACGCAATGGTATTTTAAACATAAAAGGTTTATCAGTTGGAGTCAGAGTATATTGTTTACACTTTGTACATCGTTAGCGGTTAATTTATTTTATGATAATTTTGCTAACCTATTAAATCTTCCGTTGATCTACTGGGTTGCCATTAGCGTAATTGCAATTGCGGCAGCGTTGTACTATGGTTTGTTGCCGAGGTCTTTCTTGAAATTCAATTTACGCAACACAGGGTGGCTTAAAGCATTTGTCATTGGTTTTGTTTGGGCATGTTGTGCCAATGTGCTGCCACTAATTATGCTCAAAATCGAAACTGGTATTGGTTACCATGACTCTGTTTTATGGACTTGGCTCTTCATTAAAAACTGGATGTTTTGCACCGTAAATGCAATCATTTTTGATATTAAAGATTATCCAACAGATGCTAACAAACACCTCAGAACTTTTGTGGTACGTTATGGCTTAAGGAAAACTATTTTTCAGATTCTTATTCCGCTGTTGGTTGTTGGATTAATCTCACTGAGTATTTTTGCAAATTATAAAGGCTTTGGGTTGCCGCAGGTGCTGTGTAATGTCCTGCCATTTTTTCTGACCATTTATATTGCTTATTCCATGCACCGAAGAAAAAACATTCTCTATTATTTAATAGTAATAGATGGATTGATCTTATTCAAAGCCATTTGTGGGATAATCGGTATGCAGTTTGTGAGTTAATATCGTAAACCGGTTGATTTGAAATCTGAACTATAAAATTCATTAATGTGAAGTAGCTTGATCAATAACTACGATAAAATAGCCAACTATTACGATTCCTTAAGCCGCATGGTATTTGGGAAATCGCAGGTTGATGCCCAAATTAATCAGCTCAAAAACATTGTAAAAAATAGCTCTGTTCTAATCGTTGGCGGAGGCACCGGTTGGATTCTGGAAGAAATTGCCAAAGTTCATTCAGCGGGATTGAAGATTACTTATGTTGAAATTTCTTCGAAAATGATGGCGCTTTCCAAAGCTAGAAATTATGGAGATAATGAAGTCGTATTTATTAACTCTTGTATCGAGAATTTTGATGATAATAAACATTTCGATACTATTTTAACCCCATTTCTATTTGATAATTTCTCAAAAGAAAGGTGTGGTGTGGTTTTTCAAAAGTTGGATCTAATGCTTAATAGAGGTGGTTTATGGTTTCTTGTAGATTTTACCATTCATTCGGAAAGTGGAAACTGGTGGAAAAGAATTTTTTTAAAAGTGATGTACAAATTTTTTAGCCTCATTAGCAATGTTGAAGCAAAAAAATTGGTAGATATGAATCCATACTTCAAAATGGCGGGTTATAAAGTGAATGAAGAACGGTTCTATTATGGTCAATTCATCAAGGCTGTTATTTATCAAAAATAAAATGACAATTATTTAATGCAACAATATTGCATTTGTTGTTTTTTACTTCGATTTTTATCAAAAACAAATACTATGGATTTTGATGTAATTATAATTGGAGGAAGTTACGCCGGTTTATCTGCTGCATTAGCTTTAGGACGGGCAAAAAGGAAAATTCTAATTGTTGATGGCGGTAAGCCTTGCAATAGGCAGACGCCGCATTCTCATAATTTTTTAACCCACGATGGTGATAAGCCCGCTGATATTTCTGCTAAAGCCAAGGCCGATGTGCTCAAATACCCAACAGTAAAATTTATGGATGGGAATGTAGATTCAGCAATAAGAACAAACGGGGGTTTTAGTGTTACTGTTAATGGAATGGAAAATTACTCAGCCAGAAAATTGTTAATCACTACTGGTTTAAAAGATGTATTTCCTAAAATTAAAGGTTTTGCAGAATGCTGGGGGATATC
>SEDB01000066.1 GCA_004210715.1 Pedobacter sp. | reverse complement strand
ACCCTGGAAGCACCCAGGCACTATCTCGATGTAGAAAATTATGAGAAAAATATCGATAGCATTCCGGAAAAATGGAACGACGCATTAGCGAAATATGGTCAAAAACATTTAAATGCAAATGGTATTGTACCATGGCAAATTCAGCGTACTTATTTTAGTCTGGTAAAAGCATTTGCTAATCGTGATTCGATAAAAATTTTAAAATACTCTGCAGATTTATGCCATTATATCGGTGATGCTCATGTACCGTTGCACACCACAGCAAACCACAACGGCCAATTAACAAACCAAGTTGGCATTCATGCTTTTTGGGAGAGTAGATTACCGGAGTTGTTTGCTTCGAACTATAACTTTGTTGTCGGCAAAGCGAAATACATCGAAAATCCTTTGAAAGAAGCCTGGAAGATCGTTAAACATACTCATAGCTTGGTAGATACGGTTTTGACTTTAGAAGCAAACTTGGCAGCAGCTTTTCCTTCCGATAAAAAATATAGCTTTTCTGAACGGAACAATACCGTTTTAAAACAGTATTCCGTAGAATACTCAAAAACATATCATGATCAAATGAATAAGATGGTTGAGCGCCAAATGCGAGCTGCTATTATAGAAATTGGATCATTTTGGTATTCTGCCTGGGTAGATGCAGGACAACCGGAGCTTAAGAACCTGGTGAAGATAGAACCTAACCCAATTGAAAAACAAGCAGCCGAAGAGGCGGAAAAGAAATTTCTGCAAGGCACCGTGATTGGGAGAGAACTTTAACTTAGGCGTAAGCATAAATGAAAAAGCCGCAAATAAACAGGTAAATCTGCTTATTTGCGGCCTAAAGTATCAAACTAATATTTTAGTCTTCTTTAATTTCTTCTTCGATAATCTCTTCAACTTTTTTCTTTGAAAAGATTGACTTCGCGGCACCATAAATTACAGGCACGAATGTTCCAACTGCAATGATTAGCACCAAAATTTCAAAATTCTTTTCTACAAATGGAATTTTACCAAGCAGATAACCTGCAAACAATAAACTCGCAATCCAGGCAATACCCCCCAAAATATTGTAATAAGTAAATTTACCGAACGACATCCTTGCTGCACCGGCTACGAAGGGCGCAATAGTTCTGATGATTGGTAAAAACCGGCTAAAAATAATGGCTTTAGCACCGTGTTTTTCAAAATACTCATGCGATTGGTGGTAATATTTCAGCTTGAGAATTTTGTTATTTTCTTTAAATACTTTGATTCCAAAAAATTTACCAAGTTGATAGTTAACGGAGTTGCCTAAAATAGCAGCAGCAATTAAAATAAAAAGCATAAACCAGATGTTTAAGCCAGTACCATCGCCAGCCACCAAAGCACCTACAGCAAACAGCATGGAATCGCCGGGTAAAAATGGGGTAACCACAAAGCCGGTTTCAGCGAAAATAATAATGAAAAGGATCAGGTAAGTCCAGGTTTTATATTCCTGCATAATTACTTCTAATGTTTCTTTTGTATTAGTAAGTAATTGTATGAGTAAGTCGAAAAATTCCAAGTGATGTTAATTTTAATTTGTCAAAAGTATGAATATCGAAGGGATAATTTAGTAACTGTTCTAAGAATTAATTATTTGCCACTAATCGCTCTTTAAGCTTTCCATTTTTAGCACCCTCAATAATTACAGTGTAGACCTTGCCTTTTGCGAAGTTGGTGTATGAAATTGAATCCTGCACGCCTGCAGAGTCAACCAGATTTAGTAGGATCGAAGTGTTACTCCTGCCTACATCAGAAATTTGTTTATAAGTTGTTTTCTCTCCATAACCAATGCTTTCTACAATCTTTCCACTTTTATCTTTAATATCTACTTTGGAGCCTAATGTATGGCCTAAATTAATAAACATGATTTGTGCTACGTTATTATTTTGCCTAACGGTATCTTGATAAATAATCATTTCAGGTTTTGTGGTAGCCAAAGTGTTTTTTATCGTGTAATAAACTGAATAATTTTTACCTAGCGCAAAACTTTGTTTCAGAGAACTGTTTGTAACGCCGGTAACGCTATTTCTTGAATCAATTAGATATTCTTTATCGCCTTCTACAACAAAATACGAGGTGTTGGTACTTGTTGCCAAAGCAGAAACCCCGGTAACACTATTGAATAAAGCTTGATTGAAATAAAAATTTTGAGAGGTATCAGAAATGACTGTGTTAAATATCCTCACCTTTGCATCTCCAACAATTGAATTATCGTTTTTAATACAAGCACTAAATAAAACAACGGTAAAAATTAAAATTATCAGCTTGGAAGAAATCAAAAAATTACGTCTTTTCATAAAAAGGAATACTGTTGTTATAAAACGTAAAGATAATGGAAAGCATATAAACTTATGAATTAATTATCAGTTATAATGTGGGCTTCTAAAGCTGTGGAAGTGCTTCCACTAAACCAGATGGTGTAAATTTTTCCTGCTTCAAGTAAGGTTCCATCAATGGTTTTAATACTTCCTGAGCCTACAACATTATACCTAAGGCTCATTCCAGCATCCACCTGAAAGTAAGTAGATGCTTCTTTGTAGAGTAAACCGTTAACAAATTGAGTGCCCGCTTGAACGCTGACATTTATGCCCGTTAAAAAAAAAGGGGTTAAGTTAATGAGTTTAATTTTCGCTTTGCCCGCTTCGGTATTGCTTAAATTATCCTCAAAAGTTATAATTTCTCTCGCTCCGGTACGATTACCAACTAAAAATGTAGAGTAAGTTAAAGATGGAGTAAAATTAAAGACTGATTCTGTTGGGAGATTTGCTGATCCCATAAATTTAACACTTCTGCTTCCCGAAACAACCTTTAAATAATCAGTTGATTCAGTAAAGGCAATTGCAGTAGTAGAATTCTTTTGGCCATCTACGTAAATATCTTGATTTGCTTCTGTTAAGGTAGCATTTATGAATTTAACTTTAGCCGCTCCTTTTACTACTATATTCGGATCTGGCTTTTTACAGGCTATTATGCAGTTAATAAATAGGACAAAGCATAGAAAGAGTGAGCGTTTAGTAAAGATTTTCATAGTTAGATTATTTGGTCGGTAAACAAAGATGGCTCGGTCAAAAACCAAGCCACCTTTAATATTCTAACTTTTGAAAATATATTTTAATAACTGTTGTTAAGCATTACAGGCATTACCAACATCAATACATCTTCATTTTCATCGTTGGTTTGAGGAATCAAAAGTCCCGCTCTATTTGGCGTAGATAATTCTAAAGTAACTTCATCACCGCTCAAATTGCTCAACATTTCGATTAAGAAACGGGCATTAAAACCAATTTCAAGATCTTCGCCATCGTATTGGCAGCTTAAACGCTCATGTGCTTCGTTAGCAAAATCCAAATCTTCTGAAGAGATATTCAACTCGCTACCGTTAATTTTTAGTCTTACCTGATGGGTGGTTTTATTTGCAAAAATAACTACGCGACGTAGAGTATTTAAAAATAATCCCCTGTCTATAACCAGTTTATTAGGATTATTTTGAGGAATTACTGCTTCATAATCAGGATAACGTTCGTCTATTAAACGACACACTAAGTTGATATTTTCGAACTTGAAGAAAGCACTTGTAGCATTATAATCAACTGATACATTGATATCTGTTGAAGGCAAAGCTGCCTTTAAAAGTGTTAAAGCTTTTTTAGGCAATATAAATGATGTTGCTTTATCAGCTTTACTATCCATTCTGCGGTAGCGAACTAATTTATGTGCATCAGTTGCCACAAAAGTAATATGCTGAGGAGATAACTGGCAAAATACACCAGTCATTGCCGGGCGTAACTCATCGTTACTCACTGCAAATATCGTTTTGGTAATGGCTTCAGTTAAAACTGATGCAGGCAAATTAACGGATGATGCATTTTCAACCACAGGGATTTTTGGAAAATCATCACCATTTTCACCACTTAGTTTATATTTTCCATCGCCAGCACTAATTTCTATTGCGAAAGAAGTATCATCAATATTAAAAGCAATTGGCTGATCGGGTAACGTTTTAAGTGTATCTAATAAGATTTTAGATGGAACCGCAACCTTTCCCTCCTCCTTTGATTCTACAGCCAAAGCAGTTGTCATGCTGGTTTGTAAATCGGTTGCAGAGATCGTTAAGTTTCCGTCTTTAATTTCGAAAAGAAAATTTTCTAGTATTGGTAAAACCGTACTGCTGCTTGACGCACCATTTACAGTTTGCAAGTGTTTTAATAAAGTTGATGTGGATACAATAAATCTCATGATATCATTTAGTCTTCTTCAAAAATATAAAAATTATTTAGCGTACTTGTATTTGCGGTAATAATGTTGAAAAATTGCAAAGAATATTAACAATAGCAAAGGCGCAACCACATTTACAAACTGCCACTTCGTTTTTTCGAGCTTCACTTTGGCTTTATCCAACAATCTTATCTTAACATCTTTGTTTCGTAAGCTAATCAAATTATCCTCATCAGTAAAATAATCGACAATATTTAACAGTAATGCCTTATTTCCAAAAGTTCGATTTGCGTAACGGTCAAAACCAAGTGGAAACGCAGATCCGTCTTTTTCAGAAACCTGGTTTTTAAAAATATCGCCATCCCCGATGACAATCATTTTAGTTGGCTTGCCGATCAATGCATTTGTAAAAGGTTGAGGAATCCCCGCTGGCAATGGTCGCCCTGCAAATACCGAAGGAAATGTACCTTCCAGCATTAAACCTACATATTGTGGTGTACTTTGAAACTCCCTTGGATCTAAACGTTCGGCCACCATTTGTAAACTAAACGGTTTCGGCAAATTGTAAACCTTATTGTAAGGAGAGGTTGCTAAAATATACGATTTTTGAATCCCTTTTACACCGATGGTATCAACAGTGCTCGGAAATTCCGATTTCACACCATCTAACTTTTTAACAACACTGTGAGCGGTATCTGGAAGTAAAATTGGATAATATATCCATGGCACAAGCTTCATTTGGCTTTGACCACCCACAGCGCCAGATGAAACCGGAATTTCTGCATTATTTGCCGGATCTGCAATGATATTATAATTAATCCTTGCACCATACATGAAAAGCATGTCATCTAAATTTAGGTCGCGAGCCGTAGCAAGCTGGCCATTCTGAGTTCGCAAATTTTCCAGATCTGCATTGTTTTGATCGATGCTCCACAGCACACTTCCACCCTTCATTACAAAGTAGTTTATTTTGTACTTTTCGGTCTCCGTAAATGTTTTTTTAGGCTTTGCGATAACCATCATATTCAGTTTATCTAAACCTTCCTTTGTAATGGTGTTTAAATCAACCCGACCGACAACATAATTATTCGACAAGGTTACTCTGGCATCTTCTAACTGTAAATCAGTCAGTTCATCATTAGATTCAGTAAAACCGATGCGAGGATTATAACCATTGAGCACCTTTTTTAAACTTGAGGTAAAGGTGTATTCTAAATTCTCAATAGATCTGTTTATATTTTCTTCATAACCGCCTGCCACATTAAAGTTTTGAAGCAATTTAACAGGCATCTGTTTGCCGTCGGCTTCAATTACCGCAGCAGGAACAATAATCTTTTCAGTTGTACCACTCTCTGTTTTTAGCGCTGTGCGGGTGGCCTCTATCCCATCCTGAGCCATATTGTAAATCACGGTATCTTGTTCATCCGTTGTTAATCCTGCCAGGGGATCTACATAAACAATTCTTACATCGGCTTTCGAATAAGCTTTGTAGTCAGCAAGCAAATCTTTTACCCCTGCCTGCAGCCGCTTTAAAGCTGGCGGTAATTGTCCTTCTAAAAATACAGTAATGGTTACCGGCTTTTGATTTTTTGACAACAAAGCCCTTGTTTTATCGCTAAGCGTAAATCTTTTATCGGCAGTAAAATCAAAACGATGAAACACAAAACTTCCGATAATATTAAGGATGATCAAGGCTGATAATACAACAATAAAATTTATCCATTTACCTTTTTTAATCATTATCGTTTTCCTCCAATAATTAATTTAGTAAACAATAAAAACACAGCAGAGAAAGTGATAAAATAAATCAAATCCCTGGTATCCAATACACCTCTGCTAATCGCGTTGTAGTGCTGATTTATCCCGAGATTTGAAATCAAACCTTCTACATTTTGAAGTGAAACAAGCTGACTGGTATAATCAAACCCTAAAAATGCAAAAGCACATAGTGCAGCACAAATTACAAAAGCGATTACTTGATTTTTGGTTAAAGCAGATGAAAACAAACCGATTGATGTAAATGCTGCACCGAGTAAAAACAAACCAATGTAAGAGCCAATCACAGCGCCAGAATCTATATTACCTTCTGGAAAGCCAAGTTCTGAAACTGAATAGTAATAAACAATTGTTGGTATTAATGAAAAAAGTACCAACACCAAACTGGCCAAATATTTCGCAAAAATGATTTGCCAAACAGTAATCGGCCTGGTAATAAGCAATTCGTAGGTCCCTTCTCTTCTTTCCTCGGCAAAAGAACGCATAGTGATGGCTGGAATGAGGAACATAAATAGATATGGAACCAGGCTAAAAAAACCTGCCAGGTCTGCATATCCATAATCAAGAATCGAGGTATCAGGAAAAAACCAAAGTAAAAGACCAGAAACCAATAAGAAAACTCCAATGGTTATATAAGCCACCATTGAACTTAAGAAACTGAATAATTCGCGTTTAAAAACTGCGTACATGTGCTATTAAAATGTCGAAGTTAACCATTTATTCCAGCAAAATAAACAGAAATGGTGAAGTAAATCGTTATCCAATCTTTATCTTACGCGTTAAGCAGCCTTTAGTAGCGAATGTAAATAACAGGTTTACATTTAGAAAGAGAAACCTATTCCGAAAGATAAAACGCGATTTTTTAATGACGTTTCGTCGAAATCATCTGTATCAATACTCGTTAACCCTAAACCATAACCAGCATGAATGTTAAAACCATTTTTTAATTGATACCCGGCTAAAAAGTTTAATCCGAAATCTCCTCTTCTGTAATCTTTGTTGCTCCCAAATTCTACATCTTGTTTTGATGAAATTGTAGTTATGGAACTTGAGGTTGCCATTCCATTTCTTCTTGCTTCACCACTTATCGCGACAGCATAATAAGGACCAGCGCCAAAAAATATTTTTCCAACACCCAAGTCAAAATTGAATACCGCATTTACAGGAAGTTCAATATACATGGTGGATAATTTATATGTACCCTGAAACGTAAAGAGATTGTTCGGCTCAAAATTCGATTCAAAAACTTCAGTTTTCCCTCCTTTTCCAATCAATGTTAAGCCAGGTTGAATGGCAAAAGTTTTAGAAATTGGAAAATCAACTGTTCCGCCAATGTAGAATGAAGTATTGGATTTAAAGTCATATTCAGGAGGTCCGTCAAAAATTTGAGCCGTACTGTGAGAGGACATTGTTGGTAAAGTTACACCAGCTTTAACACCAATTTTAGTTTGAGCAAAGGAAAATATGCCAACGGCACACAACAATGTTGTAGTTAATATTTTTTTCATGTCGTTTTTTTAGATGGCTGAAGTTACAAAAAGTTGTAAGCTTTAGTAGCTGAGCTAAAAAATTAATATTTACTTCATGTAAAAAAGATTTTATAGCAATTCAAGTTTTGATTATAACCCAAAAACGTATGCAAACCTAATCCCTACAAAACCTTTTGTATTGGTACTATTAATGCCAATTATTCTTGTTTCATTTTTTCCTGCCCAGGCTTCATACCGAATACCTAAATCAAGTTTATTTTTGCCTGATAAGTTAAACTGATTACCAATTCCGGGAGACCATACAAAAACAGTTTTTTGTCCGCTGTTTGTAGGAAAACCTGCACCCAGCTGACCTTCAGCATAAAAATGTTCACCCAGCTGATATTTCAAGCCAGCTTTTACCGGAATGTAAGTTAAATCACGGACATTAATTAATGGATTCCTTTTCCCAAAGAAATTCATAATCCCTCCATTAATGGTTATTGCAAATTCATTTGATACTGGAAAATCTACTTTGATAGATGCACCCAAACCTATCCCTGATAAACTCACGAAATTTCCTGATGGCAAACCAAACTCAGTACCAACAGCTAAAGTTGGATGATTTTGGGCTTTTAAATTTATCGCAGTAAAAAATATAGGTAAAAGTAAAAAGAAGCGAATTTTAAACATTTGATGGTACAGTGAATTTTCTAAAAATATCCTCCAATGAATCCTGATTATTTGCTTTCTTAATCCCTTCTAAAGTATTATTCGCTACGATTTTACCTTTGTTAATGATGATGATGTCGTCGCAAATGGCTTCCACTTCTTGCATAATATGTGTTGAAATTACCACCGTTTTATTTTTGCCTAGTTCTTTAATCAAAGCCCTGATGTCTACCAGTTGGTTTGGATCTAAACCTGAAGTAGGCTCATCCAAAATCAAAACTTCAGGATTATGAATAATGGCTTGCGCTAAACCTACCCTTTGGCGGTAACCTTTAGATAACATGCCGATTTTTTTATGTTGTTCAGGAGTTAAACCAACCATTTTAATCACTTCATCAACACGAAGTGCTAAGTTTTTAAGTTCGTAAGTCTGTCCGACAAAGTGGAGAAACTCTTTCACATACATATCCGTATAAAGCGGAGTATTTTCTGGCAAATAGCCGATATGCTTTTTTGCCTCGATAGCCTGTGTTAAAATGCTTTTGTTTGAGATTTCTGCATTGCCCGAAGTTGGCTCGAGATAACCTGTAAGCATACGCATGGTGGTGGATTTCCCTGCCCCATTTGGCCCTAAAAAACCTAATATACGACCAGGCTTCGCATCGAAACTAATGGAATCGACAGCCTTTTGTTTATCATAATGTTTAGAAAGATTTTTTACAGAAATACTCATACAAAATATTTGAGCCACAGATTTGCACAGATCAACACAGATTAATTTTGCCACCTGTGCTCATCCTTTTTATCCGTGGTTAATTAACGAATGATGATGTCAACTTTTTATTATACCTGAATTTATCCAGTTCTTCTGATGCTTGTGGCAAATTATCACCCGATAAAATATCGGCCCCATTATTTACCAGATGGTAATAAACATTTTTAACAG
This sequence comes from Pedobacter sp., assembly GCA_004210715.1. Classification (GTDB taxonomy): domain Bacteria; phylum Bacteroidota; class Bacteroidia; order Sphingobacteriales; family Sphingobacteriaceae; genus Pedobacter. Next base: position 1,943 of record SEDB01000066.1, on the reverse strand, counting down.
GGCTTGCAATTGCGCTCTTATCAATGTTCCCCATTGTGCCTAAAATTGTGGTTATTCCTTTATCATGAAGAAATTTATACAATTCTTTATCTGGTGCACTAACGCCCACAAAAGCTACAATTCTATTATTCGGAATTCCTAAACCATTCAATCTTTTCAACTCTGATTTTTTCTGAACGGATGCCGAAATCATTAAATCGGGTGCCAGTTGATGAACTTCCTGTGCTTGTTTTGCTGTATATGTGATAATAATTGAATTGCTTTCTACTTTGTATTGCCTCACCTTTTCAATCACTTTAGCATAAGAAACACCTCTTTTTAAATCGATGGTTAACAAAACTTTTCCTTTGCTCCAACTTAAAACGCTGTCTAAAGTCGGTATTTTAAAACTGGTTTCCTTGCCCTCATCGTCTTTCAGATTAAATGCTTTTAATTCTTCATAAGTGTAATTTCCAACTGCTCCTTTTCCTGTTGATGTTCGGTCCAGCTGGTCATCATGCATGATTACCATAACGGAATCTTTACTGTAGGCGATATCAAATTCTACAATCACCGGATTATAAGTAGTGGCATTATCGAAAGTTTCAATACAGTTTTCGGGGAAACCAGGCATTGGTCCGCCGCGATGCGCACTTATTAAAGGAAAACGGTTTTCTGGCGACCATTTCAAAAACTGATATAGATCTTCGGTTTTATTGAATTTAATATAATGATGAACTTTTTCTTCTTGTTTGCAGGATGCAAAAACGGCTACAAAAGCCAGGAAAAGTAAATGATGGAATTTCATGTTTCAAAAATAGAAAAAAATGGAAGATGTATGAGGTAAAACGAAATTCTTAGCCTTGTGCATTTAAAACGGTAATAAATTTACAGGTTTGACTAATCTAAACCCGATTGCAGCGGAAATATTTTTAAAGTTGCAGTTTCAGCAATGTTAAGTTGTCATCCTGAGGCACGAAGGATCCGCAACCGATGAAACGGATCTTTCGTACCTCAGGATGACAACAGTTTAAGAAAAATTGTAGGGTAAAGCGGGACTGAAAAAACCGATTGACATTGCAATTGGTTTTCAAAATATTTTAAACCATATCAGAAATTGAATGAGCTTTTAAGTTCAGGTTTTACTTTAATCTTTGGTCTTTAGTCTTTCAGCTCAAAATAATTATCTTTGCCTCCATTATGGCTCAAAAGAATATTTAAGTTCAGGTTTTACTTTAATCTTTGGTCTTTAGTCTTTCAGCTCAAAATAATTATCTTTGCCTCCATTATGGCTCAAAAGAATAACGACGAACAATTTAAAAATGTAATATCACATGCTAAGGAATACGGTTTCGTGTTTCAAAGCAGCGAAATATATGATGGCTTAAGTGCCGTTTACGATTATGGCCAATTGGGTGCCGAGTTAAAAAACAACATTAAATCGTACTGGTGGAAAGCCATGGTACAAATGCATGAAAACATTGTAGGAATTGATTCTGCAATTTTCATGCACCCGAAAGTTTGGAAAGCCAGCGGACATGTTGATGGTTTTAACGACCCGATGATTGACAACAAAGATTCGAAAAAACGTTATCGTGCCGATCAATTATTAGAAAATAAAATTGATGAGTTATATTCTGAACTAGCCAATTTTAGTACAGAGAACAAGGCTAAGTTTGAAGAATTTCAACAAGAAATTTTAGGATTAAGTGATGAAGGACAAGCGGCCTGGATTCCTGGATTTAAGGAAGAAGTTTCGATTTTAGATAACGCCAAATATCCTTTTGTTGATGAGGCTAGCTGGAGATTTGTGAAAAAAGGCCTGGTGCTTGAAGTTGAAATGAACCTGGCTTTAAAAGCTGAAAACTTAGCCCAGCTGAAAGATTTAATTGTAGATTATAAAGTAATTTGCCCGATTTCGAAAACATCTAACTGGACGGATGTTCGCCAGTTTAACCTAATGT
>SEDB01000415.1 GCA_004210715.1 Pedobacter sp. | reverse complement strand
GCCTTTTTAAAATTGACATCAAGCGCAATGAAAATTCTGTAAAGATAACGCCACCAAAAAATTCAGATTTTGTATTGCCTGATGGCTCGGCTAAAATAAAAGTCTATAAATTTGGAGACTTTAATGCAGACAAAAAAGAAGACATTTTGGTTTCATTGGGTGCTTGTGGAACTGGTGGTTGTATGTATGGCTTATTCTTAAATCAAGGCGGAAATTATTACAAATTGGCTTTTATGGATTATTTGAAAAATGCAACATTTAAAATAGAAAAAAATGGTTTATGGACGATTATTTCATCGGAAGAAATAGAACCTTATAATCCTTCTAAACTCCAAATAACAGTTTTTAAGTTTGATAAAAACACATACCATTATAAAAAAAGCTCCACTTATATTTCTGCAGACAATTAACCAGGTAAAGTATCGAACTTTTGCTGTGCGCACCATTTTGTCCGTACGGCCTTAACGTCATGATCTTCTGATCGACCAATTGCAGATATCAATTACTCTTCAACGAATTGCAACCCAGGTCTGGCGAATTGTAAACAAAGCTTTTTATTGATCATTCTTATCCTATTTTTATAGCAGTTAAGGACTAAGATCAGATTTACAGCTCATCATGTTATGAAAATAAGAAATATACTTTTCGCTTTATTAACTGTTTTGGTTATAATTTCAGGTTGTAATGAGGGAACTTTTCAAAAGCAAAAAGAAATCGAGCTGCAAGAAAAAGAACTCGTGCTAAAAGAAAAGGAGATTAACTTAAAGGCGATTGAGGTAGAAAAGAAAAAAATTTCGCTAAAAGAAGCAGTAAAGCTTGCAGAAAATCAATTTGCAAAGTATTTACCAACTATGCTAAATGCAAACAATGCCTATGTCGATAGTCAGGATACCTTTACCGGAGATTTTACCGGAGACGGCATAGAAGACATTGCAATCTATTTTTCTCTAGCGCCAAATGAAGGAGGAAATACAATAGTTGCCCAGGGATTGACGCTTTACAAAAATACGGGAACGGGTGTTAAAGTAATTGGCGGATATGAACCAGACTATATGTTTAGCTTCCTTAACATAAATAAGGGCAAAATTTATGTCGAAAAACTAGCCTATGCCGAAACTGATGGAAGATGTTGTCCATCCATAAAGACCACACATGCACTAACAATTTCCGGCAGCAAGGTCTATTAAATTATGACATTAAAAAATGTACTTTGATTCAATCAAATGAAAAAAATGATTTTCTTTATCCTCATTCTCATAATTATCATCTTTGCTGTAGATAGATTTACAGTGATCAATCTTTCGCCTAAATTGCTTTTTAACCATGCTAAATATAAACAGTTTCCGCTACTGGAAGATGGCTTAAACTGTGGCAAATTTTCGATGTATAGAGCCACCGAAACCGGTAATGTTAACATACGCTATTTTCCGCAACAGAATTTTTTTCTTCTTAGCAATTTTGAAAGCAATGGATACTTCAATTCAATAAAAATAGATAGTGCTGGCAATCATGTTTTTGAGCTTAAGTTTGATGGACAAGATGCCTTTAATTTTGTAGAAGCGATTAATTGTTTTGTTATTGGTGCAGATAGTATTTACGATTTTTCTGCCGAAAATCCTGTAGCCTTACCTTTTAGCGAAGTGTTCAATCGCGATAAAAACATCACACCAAAAAGGTGGGAGCAAATATTTGAACAGAAGTATTCCACTGCCGACATTGTGCTTTACGGCTGGCATACTGATTTGGCAAATGCGCAATGCGTATACTTCCGTAATGAGGGTAAATGGACAAAACTCTACACATTTTTAGATGCTGGTCCTATGTATGTTTATGCCGAAGGTTCGAAAATCGAATGTAAGATAAGGAACAAAAAAATCCCACATAAATGGCAGGAAGAGCATTACCTTAAAGACCCGGCAAGGGCCACTTATTCTAATGAACTTCGACATACAGACGATTACATCACGCCTTTCAATTCAGATTTTTCTTTTTTCCCAGACCAAGCGCTTCAATATAAATCTAAAGGAGAATTAAAAATACTTGCTTTTTCTAAGGAGACTTATACCACCGAAGGGTACTTTAATCCAGGTATTCCTAACACATTTTACGGAACAGGTTATTACGAATTAAATGTAGACAACGAACTGTTAAATTTTAAAACGGTTGCGTACAAACATAATGGTATAGGAGAAAGTACGCAAAGCGATATTTACCTTTTTTGTTTGCCTTTAAATTTCGCCAATAAAAGTGAAGTTGTGTTTTT
>SEDB01000414.1 GCA_004210715.1 Pedobacter sp. | reverse complement strand
GAATGCGGCATTAAAGTCGCCAAGCGTGAAGAGAAACTCTGTAAAACTTATCACGTTTATCCAATGGGTTCGAAAATGGTTATTAAGAAAACCAACTGGTACAAGATGAAAGTGAAAGGCGAACCGAAATTAGTTCCTCAAAAAGAGGAGGGAATTGATGAAGCCGTTTGGTTGGATAAAAATCATATCGGTCCGGTGGTTAAGAATACCTTTCCATCGATTATGGATGTATTAAGAGCGGGTGGGATTTTGTAATTGTTTTAATCTAACAATCATTTCGGCCATAGGGAGAAATCTTTAGATTCATTTTTGAAGAAAAGCGATTAAATCGCAAATCTATATTGCGCTCGTTAGAAACGAGCGCAGGCGTTGCTTTTTTACTTTCCGTGATTTCGACAGCAGCGGAGAAATCTTTGTATTATTAGGATAAGTGATTAAATAGAAAGAGTATATTGCGGCTCATGTGAATTATTACTTATTCAAAATCCAACTCATCAACTACTTTTTTAAGTCGTTTTAAGTATTTTCCGTAATAGTACCACGCCCACAGTTCGGTTATCACGCCTATAATAAGAATTGAGATAAAACAATTTAGGATAAGGTAAATTGGCGAGAGGTGGCTCAAGATTTTTGTATAAGTGGAAGTTTTCTCTAAAAACAAATACATTGCAAAAAAGGCTACACCTATAAATGCGATGATGTAGGTTAGCGCTTTATAAAGTTCAATGTTCAGTTTCATCTCATAATAAAACCAGAGAATGCTTTTCCTACTGTCTGTACCCATATCATACGAGTTTTTATAGAAGCGATAAAATTTGAAAAAATAATAGGCTGTAAATCCACAGGTTATGGCATAAAAAACAAAATAAACCTGTTTCGTACTGGCGGAGAATCCAAAATAATAAGGGATAATTGCAAGTATAACCAAAGCTACGATCTGGTAATTAAATTCATGTTTCATCTTTCTTCTGATGATATCAATTGGAGTTCGGGCTTGTTTTATTTTAAGCATATCTGCAGAAATATTAGGTTCTGATGAGTTTTCTTCACTCCATTCGTTTTTCAAATTGTCAAAATTCATAGCCATTTTTCTTTATGATGAATTGTAATTTTTCTTTTGTTCTGTTCAGTTTTACTCTAGCATTAACATCGGTTATCCCTAAATTTTCTGCAATTTCTTTGTGAGATTGATTTTCGAGGAAAAGGAAGATCAAAGCCTTTTCTACTGCGTTTAATTCCTGAACCGCCTTATATAAATAGGCCAGCTTTTCTTCTTTTAATTCATTTTCATTTACATCAATAACGTCGATGTTTTCATCAAGAGGTGTTTTATCAACTTTACGATTATCCTTTTTAAAATAAACCAGAGCCGTATTTAACGCTACACGATACATCCATGTAGAGAATTTGCTGTTGCCCTTAAAAGTTGGGTAAGCTTTCCAAAGCTGCATTACGATTTCCTGAAATAAATCCCGCTGTTGCTCAACATCATCCATATACATTTTCGAAACTTTATGTATAATCGCTTTATGCTGATTAATCAGGGAGAGGAATATCGTTTCAGTTTCTTTCATTTATGGCATTATTTAGCTAAATGAGCAGAATTGCTGATTGTAAGTGTATGCTGCTGTCTTAAAAAATCTACCACTTGAGTTTTCATAAATTAATTTAATTACTCTATTGGTAATCGATTTTTGAAAACGTTACACGATTTGAAAAGAAAAAAGAATTCTGTGGTTTTTAAAGAAAACTTAAAGCTTCTTTTGGAACAAATGGACTAACGTCGCCGTGGTTTCTTAAAATATCACGAACAATGGTTGAGCTGATGGCTGAATATTCAGGTTTGCTTAATAGTAGAATGGTTTCCACCTCAGGCATCATGGTTTGATTAATTTGAGCTATGGCTCTTTCATATTCAAAATCTGAAGCTGACCGAATGCCACGAACCATATAAGTTGCGTTTATCTTGCGGCAAAAATCAACTGTTAATCCTTCGTAAGTTTGTATTTCTATATTTTGATAACCATGGAAAACCGTTTCTAGGATATGTAAACGCTGTTCGGCGGTAAGAAAATTTTGCTTGGAACTATTTAAACCAATACCAATTACAATCTTATCAAAAAGAGGCGTAGCACGTTGTAAAATGTTAACGTGAGCGATGGTAATCGGATCAAAAGAACCTGGAAATAGCGCTATTTTCATAATTCAAATATAGATTTTTAAGTGTAAAAGAGAAGGATTAAAGTACAGAACATTCCCATTACGTCA
>SEDB01000413.1 GCA_004210715.1 Pedobacter sp. | reverse complement strand
TCAGAGCATTTGGAATTTACCTTAAGCAGACCATTAGATTTTATTGATGACTGGATGGGGGAGATTGATCCAAAATCTACTTATTACATTCATTGTGCTGGTGGTTACAGATCAATGATTGCTGCCTCTATCTTGAAATCTCGTGGTGTAGAAAATGTGATTGATATTGCCGGAGGTTACGGTGCGATTAAAAATACAGATTTAAAAAGAACCGATTTTGCTTGCCCTAGTAAGGCAATGAAGATATAAGACAATCGTCATTGCGAGGCACGAAGCAATCTTAAAACGTTTGCAATTTTATCACAAACCTAAAGCATTAGGAATGCTTCGTGCCTCGCAATGACGGGGTGACTACACGAAATATATTTTATAAAATTTCATAGTATTGGAATTGTGCTAGATAATTATAAATGACAAAATCTCCTCATTACGATATCATCATCATTGGCGCTGGTCCAATTGGTATGGCCTGTGCAATCGAGGCAAAAAACGCCAATCTTAGCTATCTGATCATCGAAAAAGGTGCTTTGGTAAATAGCTTGTTCAATTATCCTGTTTTCATGACCTTCTTCTCTACATCTCAAAAACTGGAGATTGGAGGGGTGCCATTTGTGACCATCAATCCAAAACCAAATCGTAATGAGGCTGTTGAATACTACCGTAGAGTTGCGGAAAAATTTGATTTGAGGATCAATCTTTTTGAGCGGGTAATCGAGGTCAAGAAGAATAAGTCTGATATTTTCGAAGTAGAAACTGCTAAAGCGAATTATACCAGTGGAAATGTAATCGTGGCAACCGGTTTCTATGATGTTCCATTATTAATGAATGTTCCGGGTGAGGATTTGCCAAAAGTTACACATTATTATAAAGATCCGCATTTATATGCCTTTCAAAATGTGCTGGTGGTGGGCGCAAATAACTCCGGTGTGGATGCAGCTTTGGAAACTTATCGTAAAGGCGCAAATGTTACCATGGTGGTTCGCAGTGGAGAACTAGGTCCGCATGTAAAATATTGGGTGCGACCTGATATAGAAAATAGGATCAAAGAGGGTGCGATAGATGCTCATTTTCATTCAGAATTACTAGAAATTAGAGAAAATGAGGTTGATATAAAAACAACGGAAGGAATCAAAACCATTCCAAATGATTTCGTAATTGCCATGACAGGTTACCAGCCAGATTTTTCAATGCTAAGGAAGTTCGGAATAGATTTGCCGGAAAGTTTATGTCCGGTTTACAATGAAGAAACCATGGAAACCAATGTTAAAGGTCTGTATTTAGCAGGTGTGGTGTGTGGTGGATTAGATACCCACAAGTTGTTTATTGAAAATTCACGGGTGCATGCGGAAATGATTGTGGGGAATATTGTAAATCGAGACATTTAGTTTAGTCGTTATGCCAGCCCGGTGCTCCTGATCACTATATTTCAGCATGAAAGTTCCTGAAACAAGTTCAGGATGACGATAACCAAATGTCAGCTTTTAATTAAACGCTTTAATAAACTGGCACCTTTAGCACATTGCCAACAAAATTATCAATAGCAGTCTCTACACTAGGTAAATCTTTAGAAGTAATGTAAGAACCCAAAACGTGGTTTCCTGCATTGGGAATAGCTATTTTTCTTTTTAGATCATCTGGGGTTCCCAGTTCATCAAACATTTTAAGCATTGCATCCACGCGAACAACAGGATCTTGCTCCACCTCGTTTTTGTAATAATAAAGCATTAAAACAGGTTGTTTCACTTTTTCGAAAACGGATTTATTCATAGTGCTTTCTACAAATTCCTGCAACTCCACCAATGATTCTATTCGGTAATTGGTGTACCAATATTTTTTATACTCATCAGTTCTTCCATCAACTTTACGTTCATCGCTGCCCAAAACGCTGCGGGCAATCTGCAAACCCCACGGATCGTTTAGCAACCAGGCATTTTTATCGTTGATGGCTACGTTTGGCGAAAGGAGAATTAAACTGTTGATTTCCGGATAAGTGGCTGCTAATTTTAAAGCAGCAGTAATCGGGCCAAATATAGATTGGCATTAAGAGATTTTGCTAAATTCAAGTGAACAGGATTTCCTTCTGTTTTTGATGCAGAGAAGCCATGCAAATAAACTACTGCATATTCGGTTTGTTGTTTGAGTATTGGATCTGCCCAAATAATTTCTGCTTCGTTTTCCGGTTTAATTTTATTTAAACTTTCAATATTTTGTACATAATCATCTAAATCTTGCAGGTCAGGAACTTTTACTAATTCTGTATTGTACAATGGTTTTTTTGGTTTCGGACCAAGCAAATAACTCACAACCAGTAGTGCAGAAATTCCAATTAAAACTTTGTAACGCTTTTTCATTATAAAAATAAACCTTCATTAAATGTAAACTTTTGAATGATATAAAAAAGAATATTTCTGCATTACGGTTTTGAATCTGAAGGGTTTTTACTTGCAGCAAACATTGTTACTAAACCTGATCGAAGCGGACATACCGATTCTCTGCTGAACATCCGGTAGTGACGATCATCGGTATAAAGCGAAGAGCAGGGCTGAAGAAATAGATATTGCCTCCATTCATTTCCAAAACCTCAATAATGACATTAAGCATTATCTTTTTATGGGAAATAAGCTTAAGTTTGCAATCAAAATTTTTCGTCTTAATGCCGGGAATCGATCAGATAAAAAAACCTATAGCAGCCGATATTAAAGCGTTTGAAAAAACCTTTAAAGAGTCTATGCATAGCGACGCACCGTTGCTAGACAGAATAACCCATTACATCGTAAAGCAAAAAGGCAAGCAAATGCGGCCAATGTTCGTGTTTTTTGCTGCAAAACTGTGCGGCGGAATTAC
>SEDB01000065.1 GCA_004210715.1 Pedobacter sp. | reverse complement strand
CTCATGGCAGGTCGAAGATCTCGCAATTTCATCATCGCTCCTTTGCTTCTGTCCATAGAGCTCGCATGCTTCATTCTACTGAGTTTCATGGTCGATTACGTATTGATAAAGAAAATTGATGTAGTTGTTGAGTACTTTTGGGATGCACCAGGATTGAATACAAAATTTGTGATTGGCTCACTTTGGCGAGGAATTTATTTTATCCTCTTCGCAAGCGGTCTCTATTTGTTTCTGAGAAATCAGATGCAACTAAAACTCAATAGCAATCTTGAAAAAGAAGCTATTGCGAAAGAGTTGGCAAAAGCGAATCTAAAAATTCAGTTGGCCAATTCAAATAATGCTCGCTTAAAATCGCAGATCAATCCTCACTTTTTATTCCATACCCTCACCGGCATATACAGCAATGCCCACAGATCGGAACCACTGGCCGCAAAAGCGGTACTGCTCTTAGCTAGACTTATGCGTTACATGCTCGAAAGTATCCATGGAGCAGAAACCAGTAAACTTAAGCGAGAGATCGAACAGGTCAAAAACCTCATTCATCTTTCTGGCCTGCATCACGGCAGGACTTTTGTGAACTTGGAGTACGATGAATCGCTGAATAATGTGGAAGTAATGCCCCTGATTCTTACCACGCTCACAGAGAATATGATCAAGCATGGCCAGTTGGACGACAAAGATGACCCTGGTATCCTTAAGATAATTCGCGAGGGCTCTTTTATACGAATTATGACTTCAAATAAAGTTGCGGTTCGATTCGATAAAATAAACTACAGTAGTGGGATGGACAATCTAAAAGAAAGATTATTGCACGTTTATCAGAATAGCGCATGGCTGGACTATGGAATAAACAATAAAGGGTATTTTGAAGTTAACGTTAATCTGCCTGTCTCAATTTAGAGCGCTAAAAAACAAATAGTAAACATTTTTCTTAGTTAATGTCGGTGGTAGCTACATCAGAACCTCGATGTTTTACTTTTAAACTTGCAAACAGTTTTTCATCCAAATTTATATGCAAGATGGAACTTCACATAATCTCATCGTTAACTCAAAAGCGAAAGGCGATCTTAGATTATCAAAGTAGTTAATTGGTGTTATGTCTTGATGAAACAGTTTTTCCATTTTTGTTCAATATTAAAATAATATTGACTGCAACTATCGCACCTTTCACAACTGAAACATTGAACGCTACTAAATCATTCGGTTTAAACCCAACATTTAAGTCTTCGTTATAAAATCGAATTCTTTGACCGCTCAAATCCTTGATAAATCCAGATTTGACACTTTTATTGTATGACAGAACTATCCCCTTTCTCATATATCCTTATTTAGTTATACAAAGTTTAAAAGCCCGGGACGTATAGTATTTACGTAAACTCTTGAATGAAGGTTTTAAATCACAATATTCGTCTATAGGTAAACAACTGCACATGACGCCTTGTAAAATCATTTAATTAATTGATTTTCAGTAATTTAAAACAACCCAACATCAATAAACAAATTATAGCTAGACGAAACTCAAAATCATGATGATTCTAAAAAAACGATTCTAGGCCTGCTGATAAGAAACGGCATTAGATATCAGTTTTTTGTTGACAACGGGTTGAAAAACCGATTCATCTACAGCAATATTGTTAAGCTGGCAAATACTAATTCGTAATATTCTATCAATGACGGTCTGGCTTTAGCCTCGCCTAGTAAAATTATTAGCCGAGGAAAAGGAACACTTTGGACTGGATCAGTATTAATACTCGCCCTAAATAAATTGAAGCGGTATTATCAATTGCAAAAAGCAAAAACTTTAATTTCGAACAAACTGTTAATTGTTTAAACCGTATTGATCTGTAGAAAATTATGCAGCACAGTCGAAAAATCTAATGCACTAAATTATGAAAACTATATTATTCCCATTAATGATCATTGTGGCCCTAACAGCCGCATGTTCTGGTAAAAACGCCGATGGCACTCCAAATGTGAGTAGCGGGGATACCAGCCATACTAAGCGGTCACTTCCAGTAGATTCTACTATAGACTCTACGTCCAATGCCCCGGCAGATGTGAAACATTAATCACCATTATGGTTCGACTGGGATACAATCTTTGTTTGAGAAAAGATTAATAATTTTACTGATAAATAAGTATAGGAAAGAAGCTACGTTATTGGGTATTTTTGCGGCAGTAGAAATTTTCACTAACGTCCCGAACATGCCTTCTTCGTCCATTAACATTAAGCGCGCAACTGCCACTTGCGAAATCCTGGATTCAATAAAACTTGGGGATAACTTAAGGGATGAATTTGGAAGGAGTGGAAAAGTAAATAAAATAGAGAAGATTGTGCATAAGAATCAGAAGCATTACTATTTCGGTTTAAGAAACGCGACAACGATTTTAATGATTCTATAAATAAATTGATAAAATCCTTCTCTCTAGCTCGAAAGATTTTGCTTTCGATGGCCAAGATAATTGCCCTACATATTTATCCACAGAGTAATGTTTTATGAGTTTTGCCATGTTTTATTTTCTTTGCACGAACTACCCATTATTTCAAACAAATCATCTTGACACCTCCTTCGTTGCATACCCACATTAATTTGGGAAGGTTTTCGCCAAGCTATTTGGGGCACGAAATTTATAAAACCCAGGCTAAAATGTTTTCTATTGAACAGTAGATTCTCGTTTAACTCCCCATCGATTCATTTTCACTCTGAGAAAAAGCACAATACCATTTAACTTAAGATCGAATTAATGATTTACCACCGTAGATTCAAAATCTGAGGATGATGAGGGCTATATTGTTTCTATCCCAGAGGCATAAGGGCGTTCGGCCATGCATATTGATGATAACGTATATTGAAAAATCTCGATACAGCTGAGAAATTATATATTTTTTTTAAAAGGATGTAGGGAAATTCTATTTTTGATCAAGGTCAACCCGATAGAATACAAAAATTCCGCAATTATTGAAAAATGGAGCTTACCCTCAAAAACTATAAAACCAAACTTTCAGCAGAACTGCTCAAAAGATCTATGCGCTGCCAAGTCAGAGAGTGTGACGAACTGAGCCCCGGTGTTTTTGAGTCCTATGTTGATGAGCAAGACAGCAGTTTTGATGTGAAACTGAATCTTGTAAAAAATGTGGTGAGCACTCATAGCTGTGAATGCGAGAGCAATGCCACATTTTGCCAGCACAAAATTGCCCTGCTCAACTACATTGCAACTGGCATTAAACCCAGCGCTAAAATTTTGGCCAAAAAAAAAATTGATCCGGTTAGACAAGCTTTGGAAGATGCGGACCATGATAAACTTAAAGAGTGGCTCTTTGCTACTTTGAAAAAAAACAAAGATCTCAGTATCGCATTCACCAATGAATTTCTAACCCGTACTGACGATTACGATCCACACGAAATTGTTGTCCTGACAATGGATGCAGTTAAGGCTGTGATCAATAAACGCTCAAGAGCTGAAGCTACTGAGGTTAAAAAGATCGTGGATTTATGGTCAGCTATTCATCGGCCAATCCTTGATAAATTCCTGGCCGAACCTACCAATTCAGCTTACTTCGCTCAAGTTCATGCTGTAATTGACACCTGTGACAACTGTAAATACAGAATATCGACCAATAGCAAAAGATTCGAAAAATACATCAAGGATATTAAAGATGAACTAAGCGCAGCCATTTCAATCATTAGAGAGGATGAAAGCTGGAGTAAATCTCTCTCCTACTTCTTCCTGGAACTTTTCCATGAAGGATACTATGGGATTAGAAGGGAATACATCAATCTTATCGTAAGCGTCTTCAATTCAAGTTCTACGGACAGGCGCAAAAAAATCAATGAAATGTTCGTTGAACTTTATCAGAATAGAAGTAAAGAAAGCAAGAATGACGCTATAGAAATACTCAAATTGGTTCTGGACATGGTTATCGCTAATAATGAGTTCGTTGAACATAAGGAAATGTTTGTGCCCATCAGGCATTCCATAAACTATAACTTAAAACTCATCGATAATCTAATGAAAATTGGCGAATTAGGAAAAGCCGAAATGTTTTGTACTGAGCAGGTAAATGCGAATACTAACCAGGAATACGATTGGGCATACACATCCAGATTAAAACATATCTACACCGAAACAAATAATGAGAAAAAACTCATACATCTGATATCAGATGAGCTACTGAGAACTCCCGATTTCAAGAATTATCAGCTGGTGGCGGCCAACCTCACTCAAGATGGTGAATTTAAAAAATGGAGAAACAAGGTTTTGGCCAACGCCAGGCAGCTTGCAAGTTACCACAAGGAAGCAATGGAATTTTCCTTGGCGTTGCGCAATCACGAAGGCGACATGAAAGGGTTGCTAGGCTACATCGATTCACATGCAGACTACGACAGCATTTTGATTTACGCTAAGCAGCTCATTGATCATTTTCCAGAGCTTTTCATGAAAAGACTGTTTGAAAGACCAGATTGTTACCGCGACTCCAGACTTAATAGTGAAGAGCCCGAAAAGCTTGATCGCATCTTGGAAAAGCTCTATCAAATTGTTCTTTCAAAGTTCGAAAAGGAAACTCTTCGCTTGATGGTAAAGCACCAGGAATCTGTTTATCGGTCTTGGATAAATCTTTTTACTACTCACGCGGCTAAGGCGTTGCAGTCGGATTAATCTAAATCCCATGCGCATCACACTATGACTTCATGTAATAATGCTCCAGTAGATACTGACCCCATCACTTTGGATTCCTGAGTTTGCTAATTATCAAAAGTCTTACAGAAATCTACGATATTAGAAAGAGCATATTGAGCCTGAAAATATGAACTTTCATCTGTGTGCAGCGGATGCAATAGTTCAAATCATTTTTTTATTAGTTAAGGAGAGTGACTGAACTGAGCATTTTACTGGCATCGAGCAGCCTCAAAAGTTACTGCGGAGCATAAATTTAAAAGCGCCATAACGGTCGCTAGGTAACGTATTCTGCTCACCCAGATCTTTTCCATGCCTCGCGTAAGAATTCCGGGTGTTCTTTTTTTGTCAGCCCCCCTACCAATTGATTAAATTGTATGTTCAATATACTATAAGCGCTAATCTCTCTTAACCGATGACGCACTTAAAAAACATGTAATTAATTATGAGTTTTGATTGATCATGCTACAAACATTTAAGCTTTGAGATATTGTGATGTATATAAACTAATGCTTGAACGTTGCACTTACAAATTCTTTTTAGTAAATTGAGTTAACCGAAATATAAAGATTATGAACTTGCTAAAGAAAATTCAAAACTGGGGCGATCAGCATCATCCGCAGTGGCTAGATTATTTTAGGATAGTGTTAGGCGTTGTCCTTATTTGGAAAGGCTTCTCATTTTACACAGATATGGAGGCATTTAGTCATTTGATGCGTGGAGCGATGTTAGGCACTGCCGTGAGCATCAGCTTGCTGGCACACTTGATAATCGTAGTACACATCTTAGGCGGCATAGCGATCACACTGGGCACTCACACCAGATTGTTTTGCCTTTTGAATCTTCCCATTCTTATCGGTGCGGTTTTCTTCATCAACGTATCTGGAGGAATTTTTAAACCTTATGCGGAGTTCTGGTTCTCCTCAGTGGTACTTGTCGGATTGGTGTGTTTTATCGTAGAAGGAAATGGAATTTTATCAGTAGAACGAGAAAATGCGATCAATTAGTGCCAATTTTGAGGTTAAATAAAAAATTAAAAGCGAGCTAACTAAATGATTGACAACATGCAGATTAGCGCCAAGTTCGTACTTTTGCAGCGGAGAGCTGGCAGAGTGGTCGAATGCGGCAGTCTTGAAAACTGTTGACTGTAACAGGTCCGGGGGTTCGAATCCCTCGCTCTCCGCCAAATTAGTTTTAAAGAGCTTCGAAAGCCCGCAAATCGTATGATAGCGGGCTTTTTGCATTTTCGGCGGGTACCACTCCATTCAATCACCGAGATAGTCAAAGTAATAGATTCGGTGAGTTCCTGCATATACCGATTGAAAATGTACGGCGGCGCTTTATCTGGAAAAAGGAAGTATTGTGCTCCGGTCCGTGGATACCATTCGATTGATTCGGGTATGCCACTAAACCAGGATTATGCGGAGCTTGAAGCGGCGCTCCAACCCCATTACGAGAAATCACTTACTTTTAAAGGTCCTTTTGAGCTCCGCGCGACCGAACAACAGGATGCTACTTTGGTGCGGATGGTCAAAGGGATTTCTTTACGCACATGGATTCGATGGTACCGGTGAAGTTTGCTTTTGTAAAAGCGCATCCTTTGTCAATGGGTAAGCTTGGGGGCGTTGAGCAATCTGATCCGGGACAGCCGCTGACTGGATGAAGTGGAGCAAAATGTTAAGGGACTTTCGCCGGGACTGAAAACTTCTATCAGGAAAAGAGATTATTAAACGCCTGACTTTTGGCCGTCAGTCAGTTAAATATGGCTGCGAAGGATTTAGCCAGCCGAATAAGGATGGCAAAGACGTGAGGCTTTCCTATTTCAGGGGATAATATGTGTCACTTGATTTCTGGGCTTTCTGTTGTGGCCCATACCCAATGTCATTAAGTTAAGGGATTATCATTGCTATCTTTTTGACTTTTAGTTATTTTAGATTTTACTCTGGCTCTGAATTTATTTTAATTTCTAGTGCTTGTACGGTTATTTCTTATTAGTACTGTATGCTTGAGGAATATTTGCTGCAGCTCAAGAAAAACATTTTCCAGGTTTGTTTTTGTCCCAATAGATCCAGTATACCGAAAGACAGGTCTTAATCATTTTTTTGTTCTTTGATTAGGATTGTAATTCGTATGGGGCCTTTGATACTCTCGGTGTCTATGGGCTTTCCCTTCTGGGTGATGAGGACCAGGCCCTGCTTTTGAAGGGTAATGGCTTCTTCTCTTATGCTCGCCATGTATGCTCGCCAGTGGTCCGGAAATAATTTTCTGGCAATTTCTGAAGGACATGTACTTTTTTCCGGTCCGCGCATTGCTGCTTCTTTGAGTATGGTGGCTTTGATGTCTGGCAGTGAATCCATATAGAGATAACAAAATTCCCGCCGGATTGATTTGGTGGACGATGATAGTTCTGCGGGATTCAAGTCATCGGCATTATTATCGCTGTGATTATAAAAAAAAATAATGAGCTGGACCTGCCCGAAATGTGATCGTGAACTGCCCTGGAATAATTACCGCCACTATTGTCAGAGGATAGACCTGGACAGTCTGTTTGTAGGGCGTTCCGCCGAGCTGGTGCTGGCCTTTGATAAAATTCTGGCGGAGGTGGCGGACTGGCCGGATGTACTGATCGGGGTAACACCAAACTGTATAGTTTTTACCAAAAAGGTTGGCTTTTTGATTATCAGGCCGATGAAGAAAGAACTGGACATCAAATTCTATTCGGCCGTGGCGCATTCAGAAAAACCTGTGTTTAAAAGTATCCCCTCAGGCAAAAAATTTGAGAACCATATCCGGATTTCCCACCCCGAAGAGGTTCGCCCAGGCCTGTTTGTGTACCTACGGGAATCTTACGAACTCAATAAGCCTGGTATATAGGGAAGCTGTTTTGGCGGTTTTGAACAGTGTCTTTATTGAAAATAAAAAGTGTACCAATTCTCATCAGCACCCTTTTAATCTAAATTAACGCTCTCGATAGCTAATATAAGAAAATCCTGTAAAAACAAGCGTTGCTGCAGGATTCCCTATTTGCCTTTTTTGTGGTCATGCGGGTTTAGCGAGGGCGTGTTGCCGGGCGTTGAATTTTGTCCGGTTTTCCTGTTGATATGGCGATTGGTTTTGGACCTGGTTTGAATCCCATGATGTTTTCATTTAAGCGAAAATAATTAACTGCAATTTAAGTATTTAGCTAGCCTTATACTATAATTTCTTTCAGGATGTTCTCAACGATCCGTGGCAATTGAACAAAGTAGATACTGGTTTGGATCTTGCTTTAAACCAAATTGACCTATTGGCTCAGGGCCTAGATTATTATTCCCGAACCATTGGCGCGCTGGATTGTTGTTCCGTTAAATATATGGTGATGACAGATCCAAAAGACAAAGATCCGCAGGAGCGGAAAAAAAATAAAGACCGGGTTACGGAAGCTCATGCTTCAGCCAATGACAGTAATTGGAATGCCCATCAGCAGATCGATGAGGAAGGCTATGAAATCAGTCCGGACACTATTAAATAAAGGAAAATGAAAAAGATACTGATGGTGCTTTCCTCTCACAGTGAGATGGAAAATACGCAAGGAAAAACGGGCGTATGGCTGGGTGAGTTTACCGACCCCTATTACGAATTTATTGATGCGGGCTATTCAGTTTCCCTGAGCAGTCCCAAGGGCGGCAGGCCGCCGGTAGATCCAATGAGCGAGCTGACCGAGCACATTACGGGATCAAACCGTCGCTTTTTGGATGATGAGGTAGCTAAACATGCTTTTTCGCATACTGTCCCACTGAATCAGCTTTCGGCATCTGAATATGATGCAGTATTTTATCCTGGCGGCCATGGGCCGATCTGGGATCTGGCCAGGGATAATAACAGCGGCCTATTAATTCTTGATTTTCTGGATGCGGGCAAACCGGTGGGACTGGTATGCCATGGACCTGCGGCATTGATCAGCGCGGAAGGCCAGCGGCCGGGATTTTTAAGGGGCAAACGGGTTGCTGCCTTTAGCGATATGGAAGAAAAGCTGGTGGGCAGAGCCGGCAATGTGCCTTATCTATTAGAGGATACGCTGGGCAAGCTTGGCGCGGAAGTCAAAACTGCACTGGTGCCTTTCCTCTCTCATGTGGAAGTGGACGGAATGCTGGTTACGGGGCAAAACCCCCTTTCGGCTGGACCTACGGCAAGGGCACTGATTGAGCTGCTGGATTAAGAATTGATGTATATTATTTGGCAAAGGAGCCGTTCAGGCGGTGCTCTTGCTGTTTTTTCTTTTTTGAATTCATACTTTTGATAAAGCACTGAGCGGTTAGCTGTGAACTTAATTTTAGATTAAAAGCCGGCAATAAATTCAGGAATACACTTTATTTTGTCATTCATCGATTAATTTTAAACTCAGATTGCTGTATTGACCGGGAGTGCCATTGACGCTTATCTGGTAAGCATAGCGGCCATCTTTTAGTGGCGTCTCCCCGACAAAATCAATGGGCTGGATGGTGTAAGCCTGACCATCGATTTCCAGTTTAACAAAAGCATAGCTGTAAGCTTTAGTGAATTTCTTGTACGCTGTCTTTTTTCCCGCGTCTAGATCGCCAAAGGTTACTTCTCCCGTTCCGGTATTGACAACTACGTTCTTAAAGTTCTGTTGGCTGCTGTTTGACAAGCAGATCTCCGGCCCGGACTGACCTGCAATCTTCTCCTTTGAACAACCGATGATCATATTGATCATGAAAATAAAAACCAGGGTTCTTTTCATCTGCTCTATTGTAAGGGTAAGCATTAAATTTTAAATTAGCTAAAAAGCTGGTCTCCATGTTTAAATAGGGATTTGCTTTTCGCTTTGCTTTGGTAGCTCCAATTTATTTCAGCACCACGCCATTGATCTTTAACCTGGCCCAATCTCCCGGATAACCCTGACCTTTGATATAGGTATTTACGTATAGATGCCCTTTCAGGTTTACGTGGTAAATGTAATCAAAGGAAAAACTCATTTTGGTATCGGTTTTCTCGGTAACGGTCACCTGTTGATCGGTATCGGTTCCAAATCCGGTGGTAAAGAACTGATCCCCCACTTTGGCGCTAAAATCCCCGCGAACCACTTTGGTGTCCGGATATTTTGGATCGCTGGAAATGAGTTTGCCATTTTCATCGATGCGCAGGTAACTGGTGGCAAAGGCATCGCCTCCGATAAGTGAAACGAACTTATAGTGAAGCTTTCCGCTGATCATCACGCTGTCCTTGATTTCGGTGTAGTTCTGGTTATTCATATACCAGAGGTTACCGACTTGCATAGGCAGGAAGGAATCGGATGCTGTAGGGGCCGGCGTTGAAAATGGTTTTTTGCAGCTGAACAGTATAGTTAAACTCAGCAGTAAGATGCTGCTTTTAAGCATTAAGTTTTTCATCGGATTGGTTTTCTCAAGGTTTATCACTTAAACGGAACCAATGGAGCTAACGCTACAGGGAGATAAAAATAGACAGGTTTCAATGGCTCAGAAATTTACGTTTGCGATTATAGTTCAGTAGGTAGGTTTTTTTCTGGGCGGAGAGTAAGTAGGAATTTTCAATCAGTGTTTCCACCTGGTCTTGCTTTTGAGCAAAAGGCAACAGAAGTTTGTCGACCCGTTTTTCCTGGATACCGATGCGTTGGGCAAATTCGCGGAAATCACTGCCGGCCACATGGCCATGATTACGGCGGTAGGTGGACTCGTAGTCATCTGCAAAAAGGCCGCCGTTCAAGCCAAAATCCACATCGTTCACGTGTATTTTGGTATTGAGCAGGTCATACGCTGGCGATAAAACGAAATCGCCATGGGCGGTTTCGATTAGAGAGAAATTCTTCAAATGCGCATCGCCGTTTGAAAAAAGGTAATTGAAGACCACCAGCGAAAAGAATTTTTCCATTTCTACGCGCCAGGCGGGAACGAACTGCCTGATCAGCGCCGCAGCGGATTCATAATCGTAATCATATTTATAGTCCGGACTTCCATCTGCACTTATCTTTCCAGACAGACTGGCAAAGTCTTCCATGCGCCATTTTTTCCCCTCGGGTCTTACATCGAAGCGCAGGGTCAGGTAAGCGGGTTCACCGCTTTGAAAAAAGATCAGCGCGTTTTCGGCCGTTTGTATGCCGTAGACCTGTCGTGAGATCTGCATGGTCAGGTGTTCATTGGCCGGGACCTGACCGGGAAATTTAACATCCCGGGGGATGGGTTTGAGCAGGTAAGTTCCCTGCTCGCCTTTTTCGGTCAACCGCAGGGTTTTTCCGACAAGGATCATCGAAAGCTTTTCCTGTACACCTGAAATCGAAATACGCTTGCGGTTTTCCAGGAATATTTCTGCATCTTTTTCATTTTTATCCGGAGAAGCATAAGGCAGGATATGACTGACCGCTTTCCCGCCAAACAATCGACGCAGCGACAGCGGGCTATAGGTAGCAAAGCCAGGGGCAAGCATTCCGGGGTCTGTTTTAATTTCCATTTTGGATTTCTTTAACTGTTACTGCCCCGATGGTGTCGGATCCTGCTGTTTTAAGTAGTAAGCCAAAGACATCATTTTCATCAAGCCTGAACTGCCTGGACTGCATTTTTTTGTTTACCCCTTCGGAGAGCATGTTGTAAAAAAAAGCAAAGAGCGATTCACTGCTGTACGCTTTCTTCTCTTTTGGCAGCGTTAAGCTCACTGAAGGCATTTTGGGATCCAAAAAATAACTATCTTCATAAACGAAACTGTAACCGCGATCATCGGTTTCAGTTAAGGTACCTGCAAGGATGTTGTTCAAAAATATAGCTGCTTTTCTCATGGATTGGTATTAGTTTTTGCAACTGATAAGGATAGCTCCAGTCCTAGGATGAGCGTAATTTTTTCAATGACGGCCAGTGTTGGGTTTGCCTGGTCCCTTTCAATTTTATACAGGGTATTCGCACTGATTCCGGCGAGTTCAGCCAGATCAAACTGCGTCATGCGCAATTGCCTTCTTCTATCTTTGAGCAAAGCACCAATTTTTTTTCCCATTACAATGTGAATTTAAATCAAAAATAAGTATAAAAATCCAAAATAAACTAAAAAAACACACTACAATGTGAATATAGAAAATAAACTCAGTTCTCTACCACAATTACTGATGTTTTTCACAGTATAGTGTGAAATTATTTAGGTTCCATTTAAGCCCTTTTCGACGCAATCGGTAATAACACTGCCAGAAGCTTATGGAAACATGCTTTTCAACAAGAACTGAAAGCGCATCAACTACTTCACTGTCATCGCGTCGTTTATGTTGATAATAATGTTTGCTTCGGTTCAATCCAACGCATTTACAGGCCTGACGGTGGCTAATCCTTCTTACCATTTCATCCACTAGATCCCTTTTCTCGTCAGGCGTTAAAGCTTTTTTTCTACAGCCTCCTTGAAAACTTCATGCACGAGGCTAAGATTCGCATACATCTTCTTTAAATGTGCATTTTCTTCTTCCAGCGCCTTTAATTTCGATAGTTCTTTGACTTCCATTCCGCCATACCTTTGGCGCCATTTGTAAAAGGCTGCAGTGCTAATTCCTAACTCTCTGCAGAGATCATGCACGTTTTTGCCGCTCTCATGTTCCTTGATTGCTTTTACAATCTGGGATTCCGTAAACTTGATTCTTTTCATATTACCAATTAAAATTAATAGTTTTTCTAATAGCCTCGCTGCGCTCGGTCTAGAATTCTACTTTTAAATGGTCTGAATTTTGGGAAGTGCACACCTATAGATACCGTTTTAAAAATGTTGGGACACACCAACATCAGTACAACTCAACTATACGCAAAAACTATGGAAAAGAAAATTAGTGGCGACATGGCTATGCTCAAAACTAAGCTAGTATAAAGGGTTATACAGGAAGCCCCTACGCAGGCAGATTTACTCACTGTGTCTCTTTCAAGCCTGCCGAAAGATCTTGTTCATAATTACACCATGTTCATGAACATGGTGTAATTATGAACACATGAAGGCTCCTCTCGTGAATTTCAATTTAAAAAACACACTTATGGCGCATTATAAAAATCTATATTACGCCATAAGTGATTCTAAAAAAATAGTTATGGCGTATTATAAAACCTTATATCACGCCATAAATCAGACATAATTCTTATCTTTGTTATACAAATGGACATCAGATGGAAACAATAATCGGGCGGACGATAGAAAAAAAGCTATTACTGGACATAGAGAAATCCGGGGATGCAGAACTAGTGGCAATCTACGGACGGAGACGTGTAGGTAAAACCTTCCTTGTCAGAAATGGATTCAGCAGGGAACTTGCGTTTGAATTTTCAGGTATTCACCACGCTACCTTAGATCAACAATTAGAAGGATTCAGCCTGGCGTTAACCCATGCTTCCGGATCTCTGCCCCTGGCCAAACCGGACAGCTGGCTTAAGGCATTTGAAATGCTCAAACAATATTTAACCCCTCTGGTTAAAAGCCAAAGAACAGTCATCTTCATGGACGAATTCCCCTGGATAGATACCCCAAAGTCTGGTTTTTTGCCGGCATTTGAACAATTCTGGAATACTTGGGCTTCACGACAGCCAAAACTTGTAGTGGTTATTTGCGGATCAGCCGCCTCCTGGATGATTACAAAGATTATAAACAACAAGGGCGGGTTACATAACCGGGTGACAAAACGGATCAGGCTACTGCCTTTTACAATAGGAGAAACAGCTGCTTATCTGAAAAACAGGAAGATAAAACTTGATAAATACCAGCTCCTGCAACTATATATGACTATGGGAGGCATCCCGCATTATCTAAAGGAAATTGTACCGGGAGAGAGTGCAGCCCAAGTAATCGATAAGCTGTGCTTTACAAAAGACGGGCTTCTGGTGGACGAATTCAAAAACCTCTATTTTTCCCTTTTTGACAATGCGCAAAGCCATATCGATATCGTAAAGGCACTCGCAAAGAAAGGAAAGGGTTTGTCACGACAAGAAATCATCGATACCTGTAAACTGACAACCGGTGGACATGCTACCAAATTATTGGATGAATTGATTGAATCTGGTTTTATAGCAGATTATATCCCATTTGGAAAAACCAGCAGGAACAAACTGTACAAACTGGTCGATGAATACTCGTTATTTTATTTAAAATATATAGATGGAAGCAAGGCAACCGGCAGCGGAACATGGCTAAAGGCAATGACCGGACAATCCTGGACAAGCTGGAGCGGAAATGCATTTGAAAGTATTTGTTTAAAGCACATACCCCAAATTAAAAAGGCGATGGGAATAGAAGCGATCTACACTGAAGAATCTGTATGGAGATACCAACCAAAAATTAAAACAGAAAAAGGAGCACAAATTGATCTGCTCATAGATCGTAATGATGGGTGTGTTAGCGTTTGCGAAATGAAATTTTCTGCCAGGCCTTTTGAGATCACTAAAACTTATGCCACTGAACTAAACAATAAAATCGATTGTTTCCAGCAACAAACCGGAACAAAGAAAACGGTATTTTTAACAATGGTTACTACCTATGGCGTTAAAAATACAGGAAGCCATCCAGGGCTGGTACAATCTGAAGTTCTAATGGATGCACTCTTCGATGTATAACCAGACATGGTTTAAAAAAGGCTATAACAGCCCTTCATCCCCAAAGGAGAAATATTTGTCTTTAGCAAAGATGATATGATCCATTACTTTTATGTCAAGTATTTAAAAAAATCTGTAGCTAAAACTAGTATTCAAAACTTCAAAAAGCAAGGGGAAGACGATAATGGAAGAAGATGCCGGAAAAACTTGGATTTAATTTATTTCTTATGAGGGCATATTATAAAGAGAGAAGATTATATTAAGAAAAGTTAGGCTTTGGATTAAGCTTAAAAGATCTTTTTATTCCAAAAAACCGCTAATAGAGCACTACAAAATTATTTTACTGGGAGAAAACACTACTCATGTTAAGGTGCTGATTATCAGAATCTTGATCATACAAACTCTTGTACGATATTTGGACGATTAGTTTTATTGGTTCGCCTTTGATTTTCTTTACTTTGGATAAGTATCAGTTGAGTATTGATAAAGCAACTTAATTATTGCTAGATGACTAAATTTCAACTAGTTTTTTTTGATAAATTGACTAATGAATATATTGGAGTTTGGTTGTTAAATTCATTCTGATTTTACCTCAATCGAATCCAATGTTAGTTAATTATCCTACACAACTTTTTTTATTTTAAGAATGACATTTATAGAAATTTTAACATCAAAAAACCTTAAGAAAAATACCATTATTATCTGCTTAATGTTTATATGCGGGCAAATTTCCGCTCAAACTACTGCACAATCTTATACTCAAAATATTGATGGCACCAAGCTAACATTCGATATGCTATCGATCCCGGCTGGCAAGTTTCTAATGGGCAATAAAAACGGAAAGGCTGACGAAAAACCAGTTCACGAAGTTCAATTAGAAGCTTTCTGGATTGGTAAATTTGAAGTAACCTGGAATATTTTTGAACCTTTTATCTACCGTGATTACGAAAAGCAAGCCAGTACTTCAGCCATTACCTCAGCTGTAGATGCGGTAACCCGACCTACAAAACCTTATCTGGATATGACTTTTGGCATGGGGAAAGAAAATCAGCCAGCAGTTGCCATGACTCAATATAATGCTATTCAATTCTGTAAGTGGTTATATGCCCGGACTGGTATTTTCTATCGCTTACCAACTGAAGCCGAGTGGGAATACGCTTGTAAAGCTGGAACAAATACGACTTATTCCTTCGGAGATCGCACCACAGATTTAAAAGATTATGCATGGTACGCTGATAATAGTGATAATAAAACGCATCCTGTTGGACAAAAAAAAGCAAATGCATGGGGTTTGTATGATATGCATGGCAATGTTAGTGAATGGACTTATGATCAATATATCTCAGATTTTTACCATACAAACGATGGCAAAATTTCTGAAAATCCTATAGCACTTCCTGAAAAATTGTATCCAAACACTGTTCGCGGTGGATCTTTTGATGAAACTCCTGAAAATTTAACTTCAACAGTACGCCTGGCTTCTAACATCAAATTAGTGGCTATGGCTGATGCTTTTCAAGATCGTTTGGATAGCAGTTTTCAATCTCTAAGCTCCAAATTCGCAGCAAAAATGGATGTTCCGAAAGAGCGTCAATTTGTGGGGTTTGATGCTTATTTAAAAGCAATTCCATTGGCTGATGTGGTGTTATTAGTTACGGCTCCAGGTTTTAGGCCAATTCATTTTGAAGAAGCCATTAAACAAGGAAAGCATGTTTTTATGGAAAAGCCTGTTGCCGTTGATGCACCTGGGAAGAAACCTTACAGGCATATTCCATACTTCCTAGCATATCATCATTAATGACGTTACCGGCTACCCTGGCAACAAAAAGGTTTCCTATCCCACTATGAAATACATCTTCCACTGGAACTCTAGAATCAAGACATGATAGAATTACAGCTTTGGGATATTGGCCAAGAGATGCCTTTCTCACCCTCTTGGTAGTATTTCGGATGGTTAGGTTATCTCTTACAAAATCATCATTTCCCTGCCTTAATCTTAACAATACAGAATCTGGAGTTAATTCCGCTTGTTGCTCTTTCGATAAGGGTTCAGAAACAATTATATCTTGTTTGTTAACTTGTAATTTACCTGAATCGGGTGACTGATCGACTTCAATATGATTGTTTCTTTGTATACATGCAGCAAAAATTAACAGAAACCAAAGAGATAAAAATAAAAAATTCTTTTTCATGACCTATATAAATTAAACTACACAATCTATCCCAAAAATATGAATTATGTTTTGGGTGAAAGCAATTAGATTATTTTAAAATCTTTTTTTTTAAGGGGTGGCAATTGATTTATTTGATAAGACAGAAAAGGCTATTAAACATGGCGTTAATTGAATAATATGGAACGTGGTCAATAGCTATTATTCTACAATTATGGTATATTCTTCCCTTCATGTTTATCTTATATAAAAATACCCAAAAGCGATAATATTTGGCTCATTCTTTACGATTCTATCAAAAAAACAGTTTCCAAAATTCGGTTCGCCAGCTGCACTACGACTTCAATTCAGCAAAGTATTTATTTTATTATTATAAAAATGCCCCCAAAAGTTTTAACACTATGTGGGGGCATTGCAACTTGCATCTTTTTAATTCCTATTTTATTGCGTTGGATTTTGGGTTAGTTTACCAGGATACGAATTAATCGCACTTTGAGGAATATAATAAACAACCCTGAAATCGTTCGCTTGTATATCAACAGTTTGGTTTTGAGGTCCTGGATACCTACGCACTAAAGGCTTGCCATTTCGAAAAACGTCAAAACTTCTTTCAGCCTGATAAGCTAATTCCAGTTGTCTTTCTTTATCAATGAGATCGCCTGCATTTGTTGCTGTTAGTGCGCTGTAGCCACCGTTGACGATGGAGCGTGTTCTGATTGTATTTAAGTCAAGAAGTGCTTCTCCATATCGTTGCAATTTAGCATAAGCCTCGGCCCTGTTCAAATAAACTTCGCCAAGCCTACTGATCACTGGCGAGTGAAGGTGTGAATTTTCTCCCTCACGAGAATCTTTAACAATGTAAAACTGCGGATATACCCTGTTTAAGCTGATGAAGTTATCAATAACACCAGTATAGGTTTTACCGTTTTTGTAATTTATACTGTAAATTTCCTGAGCGGCATCAACGGGTGTTAGCGTATAAACGTCGGTCCCTTCAGTACAAGTAATGGTACTTCCACTTCTTGTAATATTCGCCTGAACGTAATTCAATGTATTCGCTGCATCATCCTTGATGAATCTGAACACCTCTGTAAAAGCGCCTGAAGCATTAGTAGAGTAAGTCGGTTCGATGAAGGCCGCTCTTGCATCCACAATCTTATATTTTGCCGGGCGCCAATCATTTCTGCCGGTTTCATTCAACAAATCAATGTATTTTGCACTTGCATACATCTCTCCCCAACCTTGACCACCAATATTTGCATACAT